>NZ_JBEOXE010000011.1:0-168448 GCF_040296485.1 Streptomyces sp. NPDC002138
TCGACCTCCGCCACCGAGGAGCGCAGCACCTCGCTTAGGTCGATCGGCCGCCGCCGCGCTGTCCGGGGCCCGTACGGCGTCCCCGGCGGGCACGGCGGTGACGGCCGGGGCGACGGCCGGAGCGACGGTCGAGGCGGACACGCTGTTCGCGGACGCACCGGCCCAGGCTCCGGCTCCGGCTCCGGCCCAGGCGTCCGCGCCCGGCTGGGGGGCGCCCGACCTCGGGACGCCCGCCACCTTCGTGCTGCTCCGGCACGGCGAGACCGCCCTCACCCCGCAGAAGCGCTTCTCCGGCAGCGGCGGCAGCGATCCCGAACTCTCCCCGGCCGGCCGCCGCCAGGCCGAGGCCGTGGCCGCCGCGCTCGCCGCCCGCGGCACCGTGCAGGCCGTCGTCAGCTCCCCGCTGCGCCGCTGCCGCGAGACCGCGCAGGCGGTCGCCGACCGGCTCGGGCTGCCCGTCACGGTCGAAGAAGGGCTGCGCGAGACCGACTTCGGGGCCTGGGAGGGCCTCACCTTCGGCGAGGTCCGCGAGCGCTACCCGGCCGACCTCGACGCCTGGCTGAGCTCCGCGAAGGCCGCCCCCACCGGCGGCGGTGAAAGCTTCGCCACCGTCACCCGCCGGGTCGCGGCCGCCCGCGACCGGCTGCTGGCCGAACACCGGGGCCGCACGGCCCTGCTGGTCACCCACGTGACACCGGTCAAGACCCTGGTCCGGCTCGCCCTCGGCGCCCCGCCGGAATCGCTGTTCCGGATGGAGCTGGCGGCGGCCTCGCTCTCGGCGGTCGCCTACTACGCCGACGGCAACGCCTCGCTGCGGCTGCTGAACGACACCTCGCACCTGAGGTAGGAACGGGTCCGGGTCCGGGAACGGGTCCGGGAACGGGTCCGGGAACGGGTCCGGCCCGCACCCCGAGGGGTGCGGGCCGGAGCCGTGACAAAGGCGCGCAGACCGACACAAGCTGTACGCCGGGTTCTGTCGCCCGGTGATCTCGCGATCGCCGGGGAGACGGCCATCCATCTAGGACCGGCGTTGCCACCGGCCTCGTGCGGTCTACCCGCGGACTCGGGCGGGCAGCCCTCGAACGTCCGCGCAGAGCCGTCCGGAGACGACTCCTCTTGACCTTGCTCCGGGTGGGGTTTACCTAGCCGCCTGAGTCACCTCAGGCGCTGGTGGTCTCTTACACCACCGTTTCACCCTTACCCGGGACCGAAGTCCCGGGCGGTCTGTTTTCTGTGGCACTGTCCCGCGGGTCACCCCGGGTGGCCGTTAGCCACCACCCTGCCCTGTGGAGCCCGGACGTTCCTCGGCGGGATCCGGAGACCCCGACGCGGCCGCCCGCTTGTGTCGTTCTGCGCTGCGACCATGCTACCCGGCCCCCACCGGTGCTTGACCTTGACGCAACGGCAGGGTTTCTCCTGGGGCCATGCGGATCGCGCGCCCGCTCGGCGCCTCCGGCGGGCCACGGCCGTACGCTTCCACGCCGAGGACCCGCGCGCGCTGGTCGCGGCCCTGCGCGCGCACCGGGCCGCTACGCCACCGTGAACAGCACGCCCGCCGGGCCCGCCGCACCCACCGCGGCCGGGTCCGCGGCGGCCAGCCTGACCCGGATCCGGGAACCCAGGGGAAGCGGCGCGGCCGCGGACTCGACCCGGCCCACCACCGCCGGGTCCTCCAGATGGACCGTGCCGACCGTCGGCTCGCGGTCCTTGACGTCGATCACCGTGGCCTCGAAGGTCTCGCCCACGTGGTCCTTGAGCAGCGCCGCCTCCACCAGGTCCACGCAGCCCCGCTCCACCGCGTTGGCCAGCCGGGAGCCGTCCGCCATCTCCTGGGGCAGGGTCGCCAGCGCGGCCACCGCCCACTCCGGCGGGGCGGTACCGGCCACCGCGGCCAGGCACAGCTCGCCCGCGTACCGGTCGACCAGGCGCCGCAGCGGGGCCGTGCAGTGCGCGTACGGCGCCGCGACCGCCGCGTGCAGCGCCGGGGAGGGGACCTCGCCGTTCGTGAACGCCGTGTACCCGGCCCCGCGCAGCAGGGCCGTGCACTCCTGGAGGAACGCGGCGTGCGCGGGCCGGCTCGGGTCCAGGGAGCGGATGAGCTGCGCGTACGGCACGTGGTGCGGCCAGTCGATGCGCAGCGCCGAGGCGGTGCGCTGCAGCCGGCCGACCGCGCCGTCGGGGGCCGAGGGCAGTGTCCGCAGGATGCCGGTGCCCGACGCGATCATCAGGTCCGCCGCGGCCATGCCCGTCATCAGGGAGATCTGCGCGTTCCAGCCGTCGGCGGGGAGCGGGGCCCGGTAGGCCAGCGTGTACGTGCCGTCCTGCTCGACGACCTCCTGCTCGGGCACGTTCAGCGAGATCCCGCCGCGCTCGGTCTCCAGGGTCTCGCGCAGCCTCCCGATGTCCTCGAGCAGGGCGAGGGACTCCTCCGCGGTGCCGTCGTCGATGGCCTTCTGGACGCCCTCGTAGTCCAGCTTGGCCCGGCTCCGTACGAGCGCCCGGCGGACGTCGGTGATCTCCACCCGGCCCTCCGCGTCCAGGTCGAGCCGCCACAGCAGCGCCGGGCGGGTCTGGTCGGGCAGCAGGCTGGCCGCGCCCTCGGAGAGCACCGGCGGATGCAGCGGGACCTTGCCGTCGGGGAAGTACAGGGTCGTCACGCGGCGGTGCGCCTCGGCGTCCAGGGCGCCGCCGGGGGTGACGAAGGCCGCCACGTCCGCGATGGCGTAGTGCACCCGGTACCCGCCGCCCGGGCGGCGGGCCAGGTGCATGGCCTGGTCCAGGTCGGTGGAGGCCGGCGGATCGATGGTGAACAGGGGAAGGCCGGTGGCGTCGACGGCGGGGGTGGGCGGCCGGGACGCCTTCGCGGCCCGCTCGGCCTCCGCCCGTACCGCCGCGGGGAACTCCCGCGGCACGTCCAGCCGCGTCCGCAGGTCACGCAGCGCGGCCGACAGGGCAGCGCCGTCCGCTCCGGTCATGTGCATGTGACGGCGTGGCATGGACCGAGCCTATGGCCGGTGCGGCGGGGCGGCGCGGCGAGCCGTCTACTCTGGCCGGGGGGCCGCACCCCCCGCCGCGCGCCGTCCCGGCCGTACTGAAGGAGAACCACCGTGCTCGTGTTGCTGCCGCCGTCCGAAGGAAAGGCCGCCGGCGGCTCCGGCGCACCCCTGAAGGCCGAGGAGCTGTCCCTGCCGGGGCTGGCCCCCGCCCGGGCGGCGGTGCTGGAGGAGCTGGTCGAGCTGTGCGCGGCCGACGAGGAGAAGGCGCGCGAGGTGCTGGGGCTGAGCGAGGGGCTGCGCGGTGAGGTCGCGAAGAACGCGGGCCTGCGGTCCGCCGTCGCCCGGCCGGCCGGGGAGATCTACACCGGGGTGCTGTACGACGCCCTCGGGCTGGCGGACCTGCCGGCGGGGGCGCGGGCGCTGGCCGACGGGTCGCTCCTGGTCTTCTCGGGGCTGTGGGGCGCGGTGCGGATGACGGACCGGATCCCTTCCTACCGGTGCTCGATGGGTGTGAAGCTGCCGGGGCTGGGGGCGTTGGGTGCGTACTGGCGTGCGCCGATGGCGGAGGTCATGCCGGAGGTGGCGGGGGACGGGCTCGTGCTGGACCTGCGGTCCGCGGCCTATGGCTCCGCCTGGAAGCCGAAGGGGGAGGTGGCCGGGCGGACGGCCACCGTGCGGGTGCTGCACTCTCAGGTGGTGGACGGGGTGGAGAAGCGGTCGGTGGTGAGCCACTTCAACAAGGCGACCAAGGGGCGCCTGGTCCGCGACCTCCTCCTGGCCGGGGCGAGCCCCGCGACCCCCGCGGAGCTGGTCACGTCCCTGCGGGACCTGGGCTTCACGGTGGAAGCCACGGCCCCCCCGAAGCCGGGCCGCCCCTGGTCCCTGGATGTGATCGTGACCCAGATCCACTGACCCCCTGGGCGCCGCCCGGACCCGCGCCTCAAACGCCGGCGGGGCTGGATATGCCGGACCCGGGTCTCAGCCTGCGGCGGGGGCTCCAGCGGCCCAGGGGCCGGGCTACGGCGGGGGCTCTAGCGGCCCAGGGGCCAGGCTACGGCCTGGGGGGCTTGGGCCGCGGTGCCGGCGTAGTGGGCGCAGGCGTCCGTCAGGGTCTCCAGGAGCGTCAGGGGGTCCGGGAGCCCGTGCTCGATGCCCCGGATCCAGCTGACCGCCAGGTCACCCGGCAGGACGGCCGGGGGTACGAGGACGTAGCTGCCCCGGCAGTGCCACCGCAGCCCGGGGTGCTCGTCCATGGTCTCGGGATGGCAGTCCAGCTCGCACGGCCACCACTCGTCCTCGTCCTCAGGCGTCCCCCGCGTCGCGGTGAAGAAGAGCATCCGCGCGTGGTCGCCCGTACCCCCGGACTCGGCGACCGGCCCCACCTCGATACCGGCGGCCAGCAGCCGCTCCAGCGCGCGGTGCCCGGCCTCCAGCGGGACGTCCAGGACGTCGTGGACCATGCCGGTCGCGGTGATGAAGTTCGCCTCGGGCTGGTTCCGCGCCCAGCGTTCGACCTGCGCGCGGTCGGTGGTCGACTGCGTCTGCCAGGCGAAGGAGATCGGGTGCCGCGCGGGCGTGGGACAGCCGATGCGGTCACACGAACATCGGTAACCGGCGGGATGGGCGGCGGGCGACAGCGGCAGGCCCGCGGCGGCGACGGCCACGAGCAGCGCTTCACGCTCGCGTCCGGGATCTTCGGCGGCCGGTTTGGACCGGCGGCTCAGCCATTGGGAAATCCTGCTCTGCGGACCGCGCGTGACGCGGTCGGACCCTGACCCCATCTATCCCCTCACCTCACCGTTACCCCGGCAGACCCCACCATGGTCCCACCATCCTGCGCCCCGCATGACCGCTCCTTGCGACCGGGGGTCTCCGGGCGAGGGCCCTTATTCCGTCAACAACCCTTACAGAACAGCTGATTTCAGCCACGCCCCGCCCCGGGTCGCCCGCCGTTCGCGCACAGGTACGGGCCGGTGAGATTCGCCACCACGCTGCGGGAACACCGCCGCGACGCCCCCGCCGCACCGCCGCAACGCCGGACCGCCCCGGAAACCACCCAATCAGTTCACTGCGCCGTTCCGCCCGAGGAGAGACGATTCTCTTCACACTCGGTCCACGTCCGCCGTGAGGAGCTTTCTTTGCGCAGAGACGCCACACCCCGGCGTTACCTGATGTGCCCACCCGCGCACTTCAAGGTCACGTACTCGATCAACCCGTGGATGGATCCCACGAAACCGGTCGACCTGCCCCTCGCACAAGCCCAATGGGAAGACCTGAGGGACCGTTACCGCTCCCTCGGCCACACCGTCGAGACGCTCCGGCCGCAGCCCGGCCTGCCCGACATGGTCTACGCGGCGAACGGCGCCACCGTCATCGACGGCCGCGTCCTCGGCGCCCGCTTCGCCTACCCGGAACGCGCCGCGGAGGCCGAGGCGCACCTCGACTGGTTCCGGAGCCACGGCTTCACGGAGGTGCACGAGCCGTCCCACATCAACGAGGGCGAGGGTGACTTCGCGGTCACCCGGTCCTACCTCCTCGCGGGCCGGGGCTTCCGCTCCAGCCCGCTCTCGCACGACGAGGCCCAGGAGTTCTTCGGCCGCCCGGTGATCGGCCTCGACCTGGTCGACCCGCGCTACTACCACCTGGACACCGCGCTCTGCGTCCTGGACGGCGACGAGGTCATGTACTACCCGGAGGCCTTCTCGCCCGGCAGCCGGGCGGTCCTGCGCCGCCTCTTCCCGGACGCCCTGCTCGCCTCCGGGCAGGACGCGGCGGCCCTCGGGCTCAACGCGGTGTCCGACGGCCGGCACGTCCTGCTCCCGCAGGCGGCGGCGGGCCTGATGGCCCCGCTGCGCGCGCGGGGCTTCGAACCGGTCCCGATGGACCTGACCGAACTGCTCAAGGGCGGCGGCAGCGTGAAGTGCTGCACCCAGGAGCTGCGCCCGGCCCCCGGGGAGGTGCCGGTCTAGGCCGTCTCGGTGGGGACCGGCGGCCATTCCTGGCCCCAGTCGGCGTCCCGCGCCGCCTTGTACAGGTCACCGTGGCGCTTGGTCACGGTGGCCCGGGACAGGCCCGGCGCGTCACCGGCCGCCGGTCCGCACAGGTCCAGCAGGACGAGCCCCTTGCGGATCTGCGGCCTGCGGGTGATGCGCGCGGTGGCGGGCGTCACCGGCAGGCGGGTGGCGGCGACGTAACTGAACTTCTCGTCCTCGTAGGCGAGGGAGCCGCCCTTGACCTGCCGGTGCAGCGAGGAGCGGCTGACCCGGGCCGAGAAGTGGCACCAGTCCTCGCCGACCACGACCGGGCAGGTCCCGTCGTGCGGGCAGGGGGCCGCGACCCGCATTCCGGCCCCGATCAGCAGGTCGCGGGCCTCGCGCACGCGCAGGTATCCGTCGGGCGTGCCCGGCTCGATGATCACCACGGTCTGCGCCGCCCGGGCCGCCTCGGCGACCACGGCGCCGCGCGCCGCGGGGGTCAGCTCGCCCAGTACGTACGACACCGTCACCAGGTCGGCCTCGGGCAGCTCCAGCCCCGCGCCGATCACCGCGCGCCGCCACTCCGCGCCGCGCAGCACCTCCGAGGTGGAGGACCCGGCCAGCTCCCGGCCCAGGGTGAGCGCGGGCTCGGCCCAGTCCAGCACGGTGGTCCGCCGGGGCCCGTCCCAAGTCGCGTCGACCGCCCAGGTCGCGGCTCCCGTGCCGCCGCCGACGTCCACGTGCGAGGCGGGCGCCCAGTCGGGGGCCGCGCTCGCGAGGGCGTCCAGGGCGGCCCGTACCGCCTCGAAGGTCGCGGGCATCCGGTACGCCGCGTACGCCGCGACGTCGGAGCGGTCGCGCAGGACCGGGGCGTCCGTCGGGATCTGCCCCCGGTAGCTGGCGATCAGCCGCTCGACGGCGGCCGTGGCCTGCTTCGGGGGGAGTCCGTCGAGCAGTCCGCCGAGTGCGGAGCGGAGGGTGTCGGCGGAGGTGGGTACGGAGGGGTTCACCCGGAGAGTTTACGGCGCCGCCGGGGCCATGGGTTCCCGCGGCCGCCAGGGGCGGCACAGGCCCACGAAGCAGGCGACGGACAGCAGCGAGCACACCAGCTGCACCACGGCCATCGGCACCGCGGTGTGCTCGCCCGCGATCCCGACGAGCGGCGAGGCGACCGCGCCGACCAGGAACGACGAGGTGCCGAGCAGGGCGGAGGCGGAGCCCGCCGCGTGCGGGGTCCGCATCAGGGCCTGGGCGTTGGTGTTGGGCAGCAGCAGGCCCATCGCGGACATCAGCACGAAGAGCGCGGCGGCGACCGGGAGGAGCCCGGCCTTCCCGAGGACCCCGCTCGACATCACGAGCAGCGCCACCGAGGCGGCCGTGATGATCGCGAGGCCCACGGCGAGCGCCTTGTCCAGGCTGACCCGGCCCACCAGCAGCTTGCCGTTGATCTGGCCGACGACGATCAGGCCGACGGAGTTGATGCCGAAGAGCAGGCTGAACTCCTGCGCGGAGGCGCCGTAGATCTCCTGGACGACGAAGGGCGACGCGGAGATGTAGGAGAAGAGGACGGCGAAGGCGAAGCCGCCCGCCAGGGTGTACCCCGCGAAGACCCGGTCGGCGAGCAGCCCGCGCATGGTGCGCAGGGCCGCGCCGACCCCGCCGGTCTGGCGGCGCTCCGGCGGCAGCGTCTCGCCGAGTCCGCGCCAGACCAGGACGGTGAGGAGGGTCCCGACGCCGGTCAGGACGAGGAAGACGCCGCGCCAGTCGGCGAAGCGCAGTACCTGACCGCCGACGAGCGGCGCGACGATGGGGGCGGCGCCGGAGATCAGCATGAGGGTGGAGAAGAACCGGGCCATCTCGACGCCGTCGTACAGGTCGCGCACGGCGGCCCGCGCGATCACGATCGCGGCCGCGCCGGCGAGGCCCTGGACCAGCCGGAAGCCGATGAGGAGCTCGACGGTGGGCGCGAAGGCGCAGACGGCAGTGGCCAGGACGTACACGACCATGCCGGTCAGCAGCGGGGTGCGGCGCCCCCACTTGTCGCTCATCGGACCGATGACCAGCTGGCCGAGGGCCATGCCGATGAGGCAGGCGGTCAGGGTGAGCTGGATGGTGGCGGCGGGGCTGCTCAGCGAGCTGGTGACGGCGGGCAGGGCCGGGAGGTACATGTCCATGGACAGGGGCGGGAGGGCGGTGAGCCCGCCGAGTATGAAGGTGACGAGCAGCCCGGTCCGGCGGGCGGCCGAGACGCTGGCGGCGGCGGACGGGGTGTCCGCGGTGGGTGCGGTGTCCGCGGTGTCCGGGATGTCCGGGGTGGGGGTGGGGGTGGGGGGTGTGGGGGTCGCCGCGGGACCTCTCTCCGTCATACGAAACTCCGTCTTCTCGTCAGTCGTCTTGTCGGTTCTTCACACCCCTGGCCGACCCATGCTCTCAGCTATCGGAACGGTCGGGGGCCCGGGCGCCCGCTCCCGTACCCTGCGGCCTCATGAACGCAAGCACGAAGAAGATCGCCGTGGTGACCGGTGCGGGCTCGGGCATCGGGCGTACGGTCGCCCTCGCCCTGGCCGGTGCGGGCTGGAGCCTGGCCCTGGCGGGCCGCCGTCCGGAGGCCCTGGAGGAGACGGCCGCGGCGGCGGGTGCGGGGGCCGGGGCGGCGGAGGTTCTGTGCGTGCCCACCGATGTGAGCGATCCGGGTGACGTGGACGCGCTGTACGCGGCGGTGGCCGGGCGGTACGGGCGGCTCGACCTGCTGTTCAACAACGCGGGCACCTTCGGGCCGGGCGGGGTGGCGCTGGAGGACATCAGCTACGCGGCGTGGAAGCAGGTCGTCGACGTCAACCTGACCGGGTCCTTCCTCTGCGCGCAGGGGGCGTTCCGGATGATGAAGGACCAGGACCCGCGGGGCGGGCGGATCATCAACAACGGATCGATCTCCGCGCACGTGCCGCGGCCGAACTCGATCGCCTACACCGCGACCAAGCACGCGATGACGGGCCTGACGAAGTCGCTGTCGCTGGACGGGCGCCGGTACGGGATCGCCTGCGGGCAGATCGACATCGGCAACGCGGCGACGGACATGACGGAGCGGATGCAGACCGGGATCCTGCAGGCGGACGGGCGGATGGCGGTGGAGCCGGTGATGGATGCGGGGGATGTGGGGCGGACGGTGCTGCACATGGCCGAGCTGCCGCTCTCGGCGAACGTCCAGTTCGCGACGGTGATGGCGACGTCGATGCCGTACATCGGCCGAGGCTGACCGGGCCCCGGGGTCCTCAATCGCCGGACGGGCTTGATGTGGGCCGGGGTTCAGCTCCACCGGACGGGCTTGATGTGGGCCGGGGTTGGCGGGGCCATTTCAGCCTCGCCGGCGTTTGAGGCGCGGGTCTGGGCGGAGCCCAGGGGGGTGGCGCGCGGTCGGGGTCGCCTGCGGCTGGCGTTCCGGGCGCTGCCCGGTCCCGGTCCTCAATCGCCGGACGGGCTTGATGTGGGCCCGGGTTCAGCTCCGCCGGACGGGCTTGATGTGGGCCCGGGTTCAGCTCCGCCGGACGGGCTTGATGTGGGCCCGGGTTCAGCTCCGTCGGACGGGCTTGATGGGGGCCGGGGTTCGCCGGGGCATTTCAGCCTCGCCGGCGTTTGAGGCGCGGGTCCGGGCGGGGCCCCGGGGGAATGTGGGGGGCGGGGTGGGGGTTGGGGTGGGCATGACTTCTGATGTGCTGCGGTACACCGCGTTTTCCGGCGCGGCCGACGGGGGGAACCCGGCCGGGGTCGTGCTCGACGCGAGCGGGCTCGGCGACGACCGGATGCTGGAGATCGCCGCCGAGCTGGGGTACAGCGAGACGGCGTTCCTGACCGCCCCGCCCCACGGCCTCGGCACGGCCGGCCGCGCCTTCACCGCCCGGTACTTCAGCCCCAAGGCCGAGGTCCCCTTCTGCGGGCACGCCACCATCGCCACCGCCATCGCCCTGGCCGAACGCATCGGCCCCGGCGACCTCGTCTTCGCGACTCCCGCCGGGACCGTGCCCGTCTCGGTGGAGGCGACCGGCGAGGGCCTGCGCGCCACCCTGACCAGCGTCGAGCCCCACCTGGAGGAGATCGGCGCGGCCGACCTCGCCGAGGCACTGGCCGCCCTGGACTGGCCCGCCGCCGACCTCGACCCGGCCTTCCCGCCGAAGATCGCCTACGCGGGCGCCCGCCACCTGGTGCTCGGCGCCGCCACCCGCGAGCGCCTCACGGACCTGGCGTACGACGTCCCCCGCCTGGAGGCGCTGATGCGCCGCCTGGACCTCACCACGGTCCAGCTGGTGCACCGCGCCGGGTCCGACGTCTTCCACGTCCGCGACCCGTTCCCGGTCGGCGGGGTGTACGAGGACCCGGCCACCGGAGCCGCCGCGGCGGCCTTCGGCGCGTACGCGCGCGAGCTGGGTCTCGTACCCGACGACGCCGTCCTCACCCTGCACCAGGGCACCGACATGGGCCGCCCCGGAGTGCTGACCGTCGAGCTGCGCGCGGGCGACCCCCGCGTCCGCGTCGGCGGCGCGGGAACCCGCATCCGGTGAGCGTGCTCGCCTACGACGCGGCCGATGTGCCCCCCGCACTCGCCGCGCAGGCCGCCGCCCTGGAGGAGCAGGCCTGGCCCGGCAGCACCCCCGGCCACGACCCTGCCCTCGCCCCCCGCGTGATGCTGCTCCTCGACGAGCCGGGCGCGGGCGCGGAGGCGGGCACGGGGACGGGGACGGAGCCGGGCGCGGGGACCGTCGCCGCGGCCCTGACCCTGCTGCACAAGGAGATCCGGCACGCGGGGCGCACGTACCGCGCCGCCGGGCTGAGCGCGGTGGTGACCCGGGCCGACGCGCGCGGCCGCGGCCACGGCGGCCGCCTGGTCGCGGCGGCGCGGGCCGCGCTGGCGGACCGGCCGGGGCCGGACCTGGCCCTGTTCAGCTGCGACCGGGAGCTGGCCCCCTTCTACGAGGCGGCCGGCTTCCGGCGGCTGCCCGGCACCGTCCTGGTCGGCGGCACCCCGGAGGATCCGCTGGCCACCGACGCGCCCGGCATGGACAAGGTGGTCATGGCGGCCCTGTTCAGCGAGACGGCGAAGGCCGACCCGGCCGCTTTCGCGGGGACCCGGATCGGCCTGTACCCCGGGACGATCGACCGGCTCTGGTAGCCCGGCGGGCGCCCGGAAGGACTACTTCCCGGCGCCCACCGCGGTCTTCTGCGGCGCCGGCGACTTCGCGTTGTAGAGGAACAGTGCCAGCACGGGGACCAGGTACAGCGCCCACACGGAGAGCTGGAGCACGGTCGGGTCCGGCTGGAAGTTGAAGGTCCCCTTGAGCAGGGTCCCGTACCAGCTGTCCGCCGGGATGGCCGCGCTGATGTCGAAGGCCCTGCTGTTCAGACCGGGCAGGAAGTCCGCCTCCTGGAGGTCGTGGACGCCGTACGCGAGCACGCCCGCGGCGACGACGACGAGCATGCCGCCGGTCCACTTGAAGAACTTCGCCAGGTTGATCGACAGCGCGCCCCGGTAGAAGAGCCAGCCCAGCACGATCGCGGTGCCGATGCCGAGCAGTACGCCGATCAGCGGACCCGCGCCGTCACCGGCCGCGTGCACCGAGCGCCACACGAACAGCGAGGTCTCCAGGCCCTCCCGGCCGACCGCCAGGAACGCGGTGGTCACCAGCGCGCCGGTGCCCATCGCGAGCGCCGCGTCGAGCTTGCCCTGGAGCTCGCTCTTCAGGTGCCGCGCGGTGCGCTTCATCCAGAAGACCATCCAGGTCACCAGGCCGACGGAAATGATCGACAGGCTGCCGCCGATCGCCTCCTGCGCCTGGAACGTCAGCTCCGAGGTGCCGAACTCCAGCCCGGCGCCGAACGCCAGCGACAGCGCGGCGGCCAGGCCCACGCCGAGCCACAGCGGCCCCAGCTTGTCCTTGTTGCCGGTCTTCACCAGATAGGCGATGAGGATGCAGACGACGAGGCTGGCTTCCAGCCCCTCGCGCAGCCCGATCAGGTAGTTGCTGAACACGTCGGTTCCTCCCCGCCCCTATGCGAACAGCGTCCGGCCCCACCAGTCGTCCTTGTCGCGGACGCCCGGCGGGACGGCGAAGACGGCCGAACCCACGTGCTGGATGTATTCGTTGAGCGCGTCGTTCTTCGACAGGCTCCGCTGCACCGGCACGAACCCCTTGCGGATGTCGCGCATGTACGCCAGGAAGAACAGGCCCGCGTCGAGGCGGCCCAGCCCGTCCGTGCCGTCGGTGAAGGAGTAGCCGCGGCGCAGGATCGTCGCGCCGTTGTTGCTGTCCGGGTGCGCGAGACGCACGTGGGCGGTCGGCTTCATCGCCTTGAGGAACGGCTCGTCGCGCTCCTTGGACTTGCCGACCGGCGCGCCCTCGCCCTTGTCGCGGCCGAAGACGTCCTCCTGCTCCTGCAGGCCGGTGCGGTCCCAGGTCTCGATGTGCATCCGGATGCGGCGGGCCACCAGGTACGAGCCGCCGGTCATCCAGTCGCTGCCGTCGCCCGCGGCCGCCCACACGTGCTGCGCGAGGGCCTTCTCGTCGGTGCCCGCGACGTTGCGGGTGCCGTCCTTGAAACCCATCATGTTGCGCGGGGTCTGCGCGTCGGGCGTCGTGGACGAGGTCTTGCCGAAACCGAGCTGCGACCAGCGCACCGCGATCTTGCCGAAGCCGATGCGGGCCAGGTTGCGGATGGCGTGCACCGCGACCTGCGGGTCGTCCGCGCAGGCCTGGACGCACAGGTCGCCGCCCGAGCGGGCCGGGTCGAGGTTGTCGCCGGGGAAGGCCTCGAGGTCCACCAGGGCGTCGGGGCGCCTGCCCTCCAGGCCGAAGCGGTCCTTGGCGAACAGGCCGGGGCCGAAGCCGATGGTCAGGGTCAGCCGGGACGGCTTGAGACCGACGGCCTCGCCCGTGTCGTCCGGCGGGGCCTGCGCGAGGCCGCCGAAGGCGCCCTCGCCGACCGGCTGGCCGGCGGTCATCAGCCGGGCCGCCTCGGTCCAGTCCTTGAGCAGCTTGATCAGCTCGGCGCGGTCCTTCGTCGTCACGTCGAACGCGGCGAAGTGCAGCCGGTCCTGGACGGCGCTGGCGATACCCGCCTGGTGCTCGCCGTGGAAGGGCACGGCCGAGCCCGCGGAGGCCGCCGGGACGGGGTCGGACCCGCCGCTCAGAGCGGCGACCGTGCCGCCGGCCGCCGCGGCGCCGAGCGCGAGCCCGGCCCCGCCCCAGCCGAGGACGGAGCGGCGCGAGGGCGCGGCGCCCTTGCCGGGGGCGACGCCGGCGGCGACGTCGGTGGAGCCGGCCGGGGCGCTGTCGGAACCGGGCGCCTGGTCGGGAGTGGTGTCGGACATCGGTGCCTCCCCTTACTTCGCGACGGCGGCGGCGAGCTTGGAGAGCGGCTCGGCCAGCGCGTTGACGCCGTCCGAGAGCTCCTTGCGCTCGGGGGCGCCGACCTTGTCGTACGAGGTGAACTCGTAGCCGTTCTTGTCCGCGCGGTACTTGTCCAGCAGCGTGTTCAGCGCCGTGAACTGGGTGTCCAGCTGCTGGGTGAGCGCCGGGTCGTTCTTGGTGGCGGTCGCCTTGAGCAGCTCGTACGCCTTCTGCGCGCCCTCGACGTTGCCCTTGAAGTCGACGAGGTCGGTGTGGCTGTAGGTCTCTTCCTCGCCGGTCACCTTGCCGGTGGCGACCTCGTCGAGGAGCTCCTTGGCGCCGTTGGCCATCGAGGTGGGGGTGATCTCCGCAGTGCCGATGCGCTTCTGCCAGTCGGTGACGTCGGTCATCAGCTGGTCGGCGAGCTTCTTCTCGTCGTCACCGATCTTGTTGTCGGCCCACAGGGCCTTCTCGAGGCGGTGCCAGCCGGTCCAGGTCTGCCCGGCCTCCAGGCCGTCCTGGCGGACGTCGATCTTCGGGTCGATGTCGCCGAAGGACTCGGCGACCGGCTCGGTGCGCTCCCAGCCGATGCGGGAGGTCGCGTACGCCTTCTTGGCGGCCTCGACGTCGCCGGCCTTGACCGCGTCCACGAAGGCCTGGGTCTTGGGGAGGGTCTCGTCGGCCTGCGCCTGGACGTACTTGCGGTACTCGGCGACGGCCGCGTCCAGCTCGGGGCTGCGCTTCTCGCCGCCGTTGCCGGTGACCTTGAGTTTCTGGCGGATGCCGTCGCCCTTCATGCCGGGCTTGCAGGCCACCTCGTAGTCGCCGGGCTTGATCTCGGCGGTGATGGTGGCCTTGGTGCCCGGGCCGATGTTCTCCTTCTCGGTCACGATCCGGCCGTCCGGGAAGTACACGTACAGCTCGGTGACCTTGGAGCCCTTGTTCTCCAGCTCGAACTGGACCTTGCCCGCCGGGGTCTCCTTCTTGGAGACGTCACAGGCGGTGTCCGAGGCCGCGACCTTGATCGCCCCGTCGCCCGCGTCGCTCTTCTGGGAGCAGCCCGTGACGGCGGTGAGCGCGGCCACGGCGGCGGCCGCGGTGAAGACGGTGAGGCGGGCGGCGGATCGCATGCGGGCTCCTGGCGAAGGGGAAGGCTGGTGAGGCGGACCTAACTTAACCGAGGCTTACCTGACCGATACCCACCCGTCCAGTGATTCAGCTCTCACCTTTCGATGGCGGACACGGCGGCGTCACGGACCCTCCATGGTCACCCCAAGGGAAGGTCAAGCGCAGGTCAAGCCGATACGGGGCGACCGCCCCGTGCTTCAATTCGCGCGTGAACGATCTCGACGTACTCAAGGTGTTCTGCGCGGGCGACGGGCGGTTCGGCAACCTCCTGGGCGTCGTGCGCGACGGGAGCCGCATCCCGGACGACGCGGCCCGGCAGGCGCTGGCCGCCGAACTCGGCTACAGCGAGACGGTGTTCGTCGACGACCCAGAGCGCGGGGTCGTCGACATCCGGACGCCCGGCACCCGGATGGCCTTCGCCGGGCACCCGCTCGTCGGGGTCGCCTGGCTGCTGGACATCGAGGAGCTGAGGCCGCCAGCGGGCGCGGTATGGGCTCGCGACGACGGCGAGTTCACCTGGATCACGGCCCGCGCCGAATGGGTCGTGGGCAAGCGGACCGAGCAGTACGCCAGCGCGGCCGAGGTCGAGGCGCTGCCCGCCCCGCCGCCGGGCGAGGGCTGGCTGTACGCGTGGGCCTGGGAGGACGAGCGGGCGGGCCGGGTCCGGGCCCGCGGCTTCCCGCGCAGACATTCGTGCGGTGACAGCCGCTCCTGTGGAGCCGGGGCTTGCCCCGGGGCGGCGATCGTGGAGGACGAGGCGACGGGCTCGGCGGCGCTGCTGCTGACGGCCGAGCTGAACCGGGCCCTGAACATCACCCAGGGCGCGGGCTCCCAGATCCTCACCGCCCCGGGCCCGGACGGCACGATCGACATCGGCGGCCGGGTGCGCTTCGCCACGCAGATGCCGGGCGCGAACTGAGTACGCGGACGCCGTGAAGTGAGTACGTACGCCCTCGGCCGGGCCGGCCCCCGGCGGGTCCAATGAGGTCATGAACCCGACCTCGCCGACCGCCGGCCACCCCGCCGCGACCCAGGAGCGCCTGCTGGTGCCCCTGCTCTTCACCGTCCTGGTGCTGGTGGCCTCGGCCTTCGGCTACGCGACCTCGTACCTGCCCGACGCCCCGGTGTGGCTCTGCGCGGGCTACCTGGTGCCGCTGGGCCTGGCGCTCTCCACCTGGCTGCCGCCGCGCACCCCGGGCCGGACCGCCGGGAGGATCGCGGCCGGGGTCGGCGGGGTCGTCCTGGCTCTGACCTACGCGAAGGCCGTGGAGGCCGTGCTCTTCGTCGCCGCGATCGGCCTGTGGCTGGTCCACGGCGACTAGGCCCGACTGGGCCGTCTCTTTCGGCTCTTGCCCGGCCCGCGCTCAGGCGCTGAGCGGAAACTGGGCGCCCAGCTCGCGGAAGACGGCTCCGTTGAAGTCGAAGGCGCGCTTGCACTCGTCGACGATCCGCTGCTTCTCCAGGTCGTCCGCGCCGATCGCGTCCAGCAGCTCGCGGTAGCCGCGCTTGAAGGCGGCCGGGTTCGTGATGGCCTCGAAGACGTAGAACCGCACGCCGTCGCCCTTGCGTGCGAAGCCCCAGGTGCGCTCGGCCTTGTCGCGGATGATCTGGCCGCCGGACAGGTCGCCGAGGTAGCGGGTGTAGTGGTGGGCGACGTATCCGCCCGGCCACTCGGCGGCGCAGGCGGCCACCCGGTCGGCGTACGCGCGGGTCGCCGGCAGGGCCGCCACCCGCTCGCGCCAGTCGGGCCCGATCAGGTGGGCCAGGTCGCGCTCGATCTCGGCGACGCGCATGAGTTCGGGCTGGATGAACGGGCCCGCGACCGGGTCGTCCTTGAGGGATTCCGCCGCGTCCTCCAGCGCCCGGTACACGAACCAGAGCTGTTCGGTGTAGCGGGTGAAGGCGTCGACGCCGAGCCGGCCGCCGAGCAGGTCGCTCATGAAGGCCGAGGTCTCGGCCTGTGTGTGCTGCTCGTGCGAGGCATCGCGGATCACCGTGGAGAAGGCGTGCAAGACGGACCTCCAGAGACCGAAGGGCGGGAAGGCGGCACGACCGATCTTCCTGCTTAGGCTTACCTAAGTCAATCGGTTACCGACGTCCTGTCGGTAAAAATGTACGCCTCGCCCGCCGTCCTGTCAGCGGTGCGTTCGCTACGGCAGCGTGAGGATGTCCGCCCCCGTGTCCGTCACCACCAGCGTGTGCTCGAACTGCGCGGTGCGCTTGCGGTCCTTCGTGACGACCGTCCAGCCGTCCTTCCACATGTCGTACTCGTGCGTGCCCAGCGTCAGCATCGGCTCGATGGTGAAGGTCATGCCGGGCTCGATGACGGTGGTGGCGTGCGGGCTGTCGTAGTGCGGGACGATCAGGCCGGAGTGGAAGGACGAATTGATGCCGTGCCCGGTGAAGTCCCGGACCACGCCGTAGCCGAAGCGCTTGGCGTACGACTCGATGACGCGGCCGATGACATTGATCTGGCGGCCCGGCTTGACCGCCTTGATGGCGCGGTTCAGCGCTTCGCGGGTGCGCTCGACGAGCAGGCGCGACTCCTCGTCGACGTCGCCGCACAGGTAGGTGGCGTTGTTGTCGCCGTGCACGCCACCGATGTAGGCGGTGACGTCGAGGTTCACGATGTCGCCGTCACGCAGCACCGTGGAGTCCGGGATGCCGTGGCAGATGACCTCGTTGACGGAGGCGCAGAGGGACTTGGGGAACCCCCGGTAGCCCAGGGTCGACGGGTAGGCGCCGTGGTCGCACATGTACGCGTGCGCGACCCGGTCCAGCGCGTCGGTGGTCACCCCGGGGGCGATCAGTTTGGCGGCCTCCTCCATCGCCCGGGCGGCGATGCGGCCGGCGATGCGCATCGCCTCGATGGTCTCGGCCGTCTGCACCTCCGGTCCGGTGTACGGAGTGGGCGCGGGCTTGCCCACGTACTCGGGCCGGCGGATGTTTCCGGGAACGGAAAGGGCGGGAGAAAGCTCGCCTGGAACGAGCAGTGACTGGCCAGACATGCGAACGAGTGTATCCAGCGGGGATCGGGCAGCATGGCGGCAGAGGAAGGAGCACCGAATGGCTCTGTTCAAGAAGCGCCAGGTGGGCAAAGCGGGCGAGTGGTACTACTGCCTCGTCCACAACAAGGTCGAGGAAGGGCCGGAGTGTCCGGCCAAGGACCGCTTCGGTCCGTACGCCACGCCCGAGGAGGCGGGTCATGCGATGGAGACCGCCCAGGAGCGGAACCTGGAGTGGCAGAACGATCCCAAGTGGAACGACAAGTCCCGGGAAGAGGCGGAGGGCGAGGGCGGGAGCACCCCCTAGGGCCGGGGCGCGGGGGCCGGCCGGGTCCGGGTAGCGGCCGCCCGCGGCTACCAGCGGCTGGGCGGCGGCGCGGTCAGCTGCTCGGCCAGCCGCGCCAGCCGGTCCCGGAACCGGTGCGGAGTGCGCTGCGCCGGGACGCTGTTCTCCCCGGCCGCCGCGCTGACCAGGTGCGCCGCCGTGTCCAGGTCCAGATCGGCGCCGTCGGGCACGGACAGCGCGTCGTGCGCCAGGGTGGCCAGCTCCCGGTCCCCGCCGTCGAGGGACAGGACGGTCGCCCCCGCGCGGCGCGCGTCGTGCACCCGCTCCAGCAGCCCCGCACCGGGCCGCTCCGGGGCCACCACCAGCAGCGTGTGCCCGCGCCGGGCCGCCGCGAGGCGCCCCAGGCCCACCGACAGGTGCGGCGGCTCCCCGGGCAGCACCCGGTGGCGCACCAGCGTCGGCGCCAGCTCCGGCAGCCCGGACCAGGCCGCCTCGTCCACGAGGTGGGCGGCCAGGTGCCAGGGCTCGTACTGCTCGGTGCCCACCAGGAGCAGCGGGCCGCCCGCCGGTGCGACCGAACGCCGCAGCGATCCCGCGAAACGGCGGGCGGCCCCGGGCCACTCCGTACCCGCGAGCACCTCGCGCAACAGGGCGACTCTGACGGCATCCATGCGCGGCATCCTGCACCACGGACGGCGCAATCGGGCCCGGTTGCCACCCGCTCACCCATTCGGCCTTGCGCTACCCGGCAGTACGCTCGCCCCCATGACTTCCACAGACAGCACCCAGAAGCCCCCGGCGAAGGACCCCCGGGACCTTCCCGACGTCTCCGGCCTGGTCGTCGGCGTCCTCGGCGGCACCGGGGACCAGGGCCGCGGCCTCGCCTACCGGCTCGCCCGGGCCGGCCAGAAGGTGATCATCGGCTCCCGCGCCGCCGACCGCGCCGAGAGCGCCGCGGCGGAGCTGGGCCTCGGCGTGGAGGGCGCCGACAACGCCGAGTGCGCCCGGCGCAGCGACATCGTGATCATCGCGGTGCCGTGGGACGGGCACGCCAAGACTCTGGAGACGCTGCGCGAGGAGCTCACGGGCAAGCTCGTCGTCGACTGCGTCAACCCGCTGGGCTTCGACAAGCAGGGTGCGTACGCCCTCAAGCCCGAGGAGGGCAGCGCCGCCCAGCAGGCCGCCCTGCTCCTGCCGGACTCGCGCGTCACCGCCGCCTTCCACCACCTGTCGGCCGTCCTGCTCCAGGACGAGTCGGTGGACGAGATCGACACCGACGTGATGGTCCTCGGCGAGGTCCGCGCGGACACCGACCTGGTCCAGGCCCTGGCCGCCCGCATCCCGGGCATGCGCGGGGTGTTCGCGGGGCGGCTGCGCAACGCCCACCAGGTGGAGTCGCTGGTCGCCAACCTGATCTCGGTCAACCGCCGTTACAAGGCCCACGCGGGCCTGCGCGTCACGGACGTCTGAGCGGGCGTCCGCGCGGAGGCCGGTGCGGAGGTCCGAGCGGGCGTCCGCGCCGTCTCCGCGATGGGGGACACTGGAGGGGATCGGCCCCGTTCAGTGCCCCCGAGGAGTTCGGCCCATGCCCCGCCTTGCCGTGTTCGCCCTTGTCGTCTGCGTCCTGTCCGTGGCCGCGGCCGTCGTCGCCTTCGTACAGGGCAGCTTCCTCGGCATCGTCTGGGTCCTGCTGGCGGGCGTGACCTCGAACATGGCGTGGTTCTACCTGCGCAAGGCCCGGCTCAGCCGCTGACGCCGCAGATCCCGCTGCCCTCACGCCAGAACGTGTACAGCTCGCGGCCGCAGTAGGTCTCGAAGTCGGAGACGCCGAGCTTGCCGAGGACCGCGTTCACGAAGTCGAAGAAGAACGCGTTGACCCCCGGGATCCACAGCAGGGCGAAGACCGCGATCAGGCCGAACGGCGCCAGCGGTTCGACCTCGCGGCGCACGGTGTACGAGAGCCAGGGCTCGATCACGCCGTAGCCGTCCAGGCCCGGCACCGGCAGGAAGTTCAGGATCGCCGCCGAGACCTGGAGCAGCGCCAGGAAGCCGAGCGCGAAGCGGAAGGCCCGCGGCACCCCGTCCAGCGCGTCCAGCCAGAACGGCGCCGTGCACACGACGGCGAACGCCACGTTGGTCAGCGGCCCCGCCGCCGAGATCAGGCTGTGCTTCCACCGCCCCCGGATCCGCCCGCGCTCGATGTACACGGCCCCGCCGGGCAGACCGAGCCCGCCCAGGATCACGAAGACCACCGGGAGCACGATGCTCAGCACCGCGTGCGTGTACTTCAGCGGGTTGAGCGTCAGATAGCCCTTGGCGCCCACCGACAGGTCCCCGCTGTGCAGGGCGGTGCGGGCGTGCGCGTACTCGTGCAGGCACAGCGAGACGATCCACGCGGACGTGACGAAGAGGAACACGGCCAGTCCGGGACTGGAGGCGTATCCGGTCCACACGGCCCAGCCGGTGACGCCCATGACCGCGGCGATTCCGAGAAACACCGCGCTGATCCGCCGCTCACCGCGACCGCCTTGATGACCCATGCCGCGAAACCTATCCCAGGGGCCCGCGCGGCCGGATCCCGCGTCGGCCCGTCGCGTAATCCCGGTGGGTTCGGGCGCCGGGCCGGTGACAATGGGCCGGTGCGTTACGCGATTCTCGGCAGTGCCCAGGCAATTCGTGGCGACGGAACCCCCGTCGCCCTCGGCGGAGCACGCCTGCGCGCGCTCCTGACCGCGCTCGCGCTGCGCCCCGGGCGGGCGGTGGCGGCCGAGGTCCTGGTGGACGAGGTCTGGGGCGACGAACCGCCCCAGGACGCGTCCGGCGCCCTGCAGGCCCTGATCGGGCGGCTGCGCCGGGCCGTCGGGCACGGGGCCGTCGCCTCCGAGGGGGGCGGCTACCGGCTCACCGCCGAGCGCGACGACATCGACCTGTACCGCTTCGAACGCCTCGTCCGCAGCGCGGCGCGGCACCTGGAGGCGGGCGATCCGGAGCGGGCCGCCGCGCTGTACGACGAGGCCCTGGCCCTGTGGCGCGGGCCCGCCCTCGCGGACCTGCCGGACCCGGCCGCCGAGGCCGCGCGCTGGGAGACCGTACGGCTGGACGCGCGCCGGGGCCGCCTCGGCGCGGCCCTGGCCCTGGGCGAGGCGGAGCGGGCGCTGCCCGAGCTGACCGCCCTGTGCGCCGACCTGCCCCTGGACGAGCCCCTCCAGGTGCTGCGGATCCGGGCGCTGCGCGACGCGGGCCGCCCCGCCGAGGCCCTGGCCGCCTACGACGGCGTACGCCGTGAGCTGGCCGACCGGCTCGGCGCCGACCCGGGGCCCGCGCTGCGCACGCTGCACACGGAGCTGCTGACCCCGCCGCCCGCGGCCCCCGCCGCCGCGCCCGGGCCCCTGCCCGCCGCCGCCCCCGCCCCGGCCGCCGTACCCGTGGCCGCCGACGGGAACCTGCGCGCCCGCCTCACCACCTTCGTCGGCCGCGAGGACGACATCCGGGTCATCGGCGCGGACCTCACCCGGGCCCGGCTGGTCACCCTCCTCGGCCCCGGGGGCGCGGGCAAGACCCGGCTGTCCCAGGAGGCCGCCGAGGCCCACGCCGGCGCCGCCGCGGAGCACTGGCCCGACGGGGTGTGGATGGTCGAACTGGCCCCGGTCGAGGACCCCGAGGACGTGGCCGAGGCCGCCCTCGCCGCCCTCGGCGCCCGCGAGACCAAGCTGCGCACCGCCGCCGAGGAACTGCGCGTCCTCACCGGACAGACCGGCGACGACCCCCTGGACCAGCTCACCGAGCACTGCGCCCGGCGCCGCCTGCTGCTCCTCCTCGACAACTGCGAGCACGTCATCGGCG
This sequence comes from Streptomyces sp. NPDC002138, assembly GCF_040296485.1. Classification (NCBI taxonomy): domain Bacteria; kingdom Bacillati; phylum Actinomycetota; class Actinomycetes; order Kitasatosporales; family Streptomycetaceae; genus Streptomyces; species Streptomyces sp. NPDC002138. The sequence continues at coordinate 21,613 of NZ_JBEOXE010000011.1, forward strand.
CCGCAGCCGAGCTGGCCGAGCGGCTGCTCACGCACTGCCCGGGCGTGCGGATCCTGGCCACCAGCCGCGAACCCCTCGGCGTGCCGGGTGAGCTGCTGCGGCCGGTGGAACCGCTGCCGGACCCCATGGCGGTCCGGCTGTTCGCGGAGCGCGGCGCCGCGGCCCGGCCGGGGTTCACCGTCGAGGACGATCCGGCCGCCGCCGCCGAGATCTGCCGCCGCCTGGACGGCCTCCCGCTCGCGATCGAGCTGGCGGCGGCGCGGCTGCGGCTGCTGACCCCGCGGCAGATCGCGGACCGTCTGGACAATCGTTTCCGCCTGCTGACCAGCGGCAGCCGTACGGTCCTGCCCCGGCAGCAGACCCTGCGCGCGGTGGTCGACTGGTCGTGGGACCTCCTGGACGCGTCCGAACGTACGGTCCTGCGCCGCCTGTCGGTCTTCGCGGGCGGCTGCGACCTGACCGCCGCCGAAGCCGTCTGCGCGGACGGCGGCGACGCCCGGGGCGCGGACGGCATCGCCGACGTCGCGGACGTCCTCGGCTCCCTCGTCGACAAGTCCCTGGTCGTCGCCGCCCCCGGACCGGACGGCGACATGCGCTACCGGCTGCTGGAGACCGTGGGCGAATACGCCGCCGAGCGGCTCGCGGCGGCCGCCGACGACCAGGACGCCACCGGCCGCCGCCACCTCGTCCACTACCGCGAACTCGCCCGCACCACGGACCCGCTGCTGCGCGGGCGCGGCCAGCGGGAAGCCGCCCGGCGGCTCGCCACCGAGTACGAGAACCTGCGCACCGCCCTGCGCCGCGCCGTCGCCACCCGCGATGCGGGCGAGGCGCTGTGCCTGGTCCACGCCCTCGTCTGGTACTGGCAGATGAAGGACCTGCGGGCCGAGATGCGCCACTGGACCAACGCCGTCGGCGCCCTCGGACCGGATCCCTTCGCGGCGCCCACCGTCCCCGCGCAGCCCGTGTACGAACAGGTCGTGGACGCGCCCCCGCCGTACACCGGGGAACTGCTCACCGAGGCCTGGCGCGGCATCCGGCTGCTCCAGCTCGCCGCCCTCGACCAGAGCAACGAGGGCTGGTTCGCACCGGAGGTCCGCCCGCTGATCGACGGCATGGCCGCCACCTACCGCCCGGGCCTGCCGCAGACCTGCCGGTATCCCGGATCCCTGTGGATCTACGCCGCCATGATCGGCGGGCACCCCGGGCTGCTCCGCGAGATCGCCGACACCACGGTGGAGACCGCCCGGAGCCTCGGCCACCGCTGGGAGCTGGGTTCCGCGCTCCAGCTGCGCGCCAACGTCCTGGCCAACCGCGCCGACTGGGCCGGGACCGCGGCCCGGGACGCGGAGGAGAGCCTGGCGATCTTCGAGGAGCTGGGCGACGACTGGGGCTGCGCGGAAGCCCTTTCGGCCCGCGCGGAATCCCGCGAGAAGCGCGGCGAGTACGCCCTGGCCGCGGCGGACTACCGGGCGGCCATCGGGCACGCCGAACGGCTCGGCGCCCGGGGCCAGGTCCTGGTGCTGCGGGTCCGGATGGCCGGGGCCCTGCTGGAGGACGGCGGCGGCGAGGAGGCGGAGGAGATCCTCACCGACGTCCTGAGGTCCGAGCAGCGCTTCGGCGACGAGGCCACTCCCGCCGCCCGGATGTTCCTGGCGAGCCGGCTCGGCTCCAGCGGCCGGATTCCCGAGGCCCGCGTCCAGATCCGGGCGCTGCGCGAGGACTTCAGCTTCGGCCTCTACGTCATCTTCGACGGGTTCCTCCAGGGCCTCACGGCGTGGCTGGACAACCAGGACGGCAAGTACGAGGAGGCCCTCGCGCAGGTCAGGTTCGCGCTGGGCATGGTGCAGGACCCGCTGGCCATGATGGTCGCTCCGCAGATGCCGGCCGTGTACCTGCTGTCCGCGGCCGAGGCGCACGCGGGACTCGGCGGCGCGGACCACGCCCGCACCGCGGCCCTGCTGTTCGGTGCCTACCGGGCCCTGTTGCCGCCGGCCCACGTGCCCGTCACCACGGAACGCGAGGGCGTCGCCCGCGTCGGGGAGCGGGCGCGGGCGGAGCTGGGCGACGCCGCCTTCGACGCGGCGTACGCCGAAGGCGGCGGCCTCTCCCTGGAGGAGGCCACCGCCCTCATCTGACCCGCTGCGGGCCCGGGACGCGATCCGGTCCCGCCCGGATCAGGTCGTCAGGTCTTGTTGCGGAACTTGCGGACCGCGATCGGCATGGTGACCAGGGTGATGCCCACCGACCAGGCCAGGGTGATCCACACGGAGTTCCCGATCGGCGTGCCGTTGATCAGGGCGCGGGCCGCGTCGGCCAGGTTGGACAGCGGGTTGTAGTCGGTGAAGGACTGCAGCCAGCCGGGCATCGTGGTCGGCGGGGCGAAGATCGAGCTGCCGAACTGGAGCGGCATCAGGACCAGCATCGCCATGCCCTGCACGGCCTGGGCGGTCTTCATGGTGAGACCGAGCAGGATGAAGATCCACATCAGCGAGGCGCCGAAGACGGCCGCCAGGCCGATGGACGCCAGCAGGTCCAGGACCGAGGTCTTGATGGACAGGCCCAGCATGAAGCCGACGGCGAGCAGGATGGCGATCGCCACCATCATGCGGCCGACCTCGACGACGATCTTGGCGATGAGCACCGAGGACCGGGCGATGGGCATGGACCGGAAGCGGTCCATCACGCCCTTCTTGAAGTCGTCGTTGACGCCGGTGCCGACGCCCATCGCGATGTTCATGCCCATCATGGCCATCAGGCCCGGGACGACGTAGTTGACGTACTCCTGCTGGTTCCCCTTGCCGGAGATCGCGCCGCCGAAGACGAACACGAACAGCAGCGTGAAGATGATCGGCATCAGCAGGACGTCGAACATCGACTCGGGGTCCTGCTTGATCTGCAGGACGTTGCGGCGGGCCAGCGCGCCGATGTGGCGCAGGTGGGCGCGCAGGCCCAGGCGGCCCTCGTCGCTCACGGCCGCCGGCCCGGAGACCGAGGCGCGGCGGGTGGGGGCGGGCTTCGTGGTGACGGTGCTCATGCCGCGACCTCCTCGGTCTGGTGGGCGTCCACGGGGGTGGCCTTGTGGCCGGTGATGGAGAGGAAGACCTCGTCCAGGCTGGGCAGGTAGGTGCCCAGGTCCGCGATGGCGTAGCCGCGGGCGGCCAGCAGGCCCACCACCGCGGTCAGCTGCTCGTCGCTCAGGATCGGGACCAGGAGCACGCCCTCGTCCGGTACGGCCTGCGAACCGGCGACGCCGTCCAGGCCGGTCTCGGCCAGCGAGCGGGCCATGCCCGGCAGGTCGGCCGGGTCCGCGGGGCGGATCTTCAGGGTGCGGCCGCCGACGCGGGCCTTCAGCTCGTCGACCTTGCCGTTGGCGATGACCTTGCCGTGGTCGATGACCGTCAGCTCGCTGGCGAGCTGCTCGGCCTCCTCCATGTACTGGGTGGTGAGCAGGACCGTCGCGCCCTCGGCGACCATCCGCTGCACCTCGTCCCACACCTCGTTGCGGGTACGGGGGTCCAGACCGGTGGTCGGCTCGTCCAGGTAGAGCACCGCCGGGCTGCCGATCATGGACGCGGCGAGGTCCAGGCGCCGCCGCATGCCGCCGGAGTAGTTCATGACGGCCTTCTTGGCCGCCTCGGTCAGCGAGAACCGCTCCAGCAGCTCGTCCGCGCGGCGGCGGGCGTCCTTGCGGGACAGGTCGAGCAGCCGCCCGATCATGTAGAGGTTCTCCCAGCCGGAGAGCTTCTCGTCGACCGAGGCGTACTGGCCGGTGAGGCCTATGGTGCGGCGCAGCTGCCGCGGCTGGCGGACCACGTCGAAGCCCGCGACGACCGCGGTGCCGGCGTCCGGGGTGATCAGGGTGGAGAGGCAGCGGACCAGGGTGGTCTTCCCGGCGCCGTTCGGGCCGAGGACCCCGAGGACCGTGCCCTCACGGACATCCAGGTCCACGCCGTCCAGGGCCTTGGTCTCGCCGTAGTGCTTGACCAGTCCCCGTACTTCCACCGCGTGGGCGCCGTGTGCCCCACGGCCGGGGTTGTTGTCGTTTCGCGTCATGTCCCTCATGGGACCAGAGGCCACTGACAAAGCACCGACAGCCGACCGACAGCGGCCGGGAGGCCCTGTCGGCCGGCTGTCGGCCGGCTCGGGATCAGTCCCGGACCAGCTCCGGATCAGTCCCGGATCGGATCAGTGGACGCTGTGCTCCTCCAGCGGGAACGTTCCGCCGACCACGTCCTCGGCGAAGGCCTTCGCCGCGTCCGTCATCGTCGCCCGCAGGTTCGCGTACTGCTTCACGAAGCGCGGCATCTTCCCGCCGGTCAGGCCCATCATGTCCGTCCACACCAGCACCTGGGCGTCGCACTCCGCGCCCGCGCCGATGCCGACCGTCGGGATGTGCAGGGACCGGGTGACCTCGGCGGCCAGCTCGGCCGGGACCAGCTCCAGCACCACCGCGAAGGCGCCCGCGTCCTGCGCCGCCTTCGCGTCCCGCAGCAGCTGGTGCGCGGCCTCGTCGCCGCGCCCCTGCACCCGGTACCCCATGGCGTTGACGGACTGCGGGGTCAGACCCAGGTGGGACATGACGGGGATGCCGGACTGCACGATCAGCTCGGTCTGGGCCAGCGAGCGCTGGCCGCCCTCCAGCTTGACCGCGCCGACCCCGGCCTCCTTGACGAGGCGGGTGGCGCTGCGCAGCGCCTGGACCGCGCCTTCCTGGTACGAGCCGAACGGCAGGTCGCCGACGACCAGGGCGCGGCTGGTGCCGCGGACGACCGCCGCCGACAGGAGGGTCATCTCCTCCATCGTGACGGGGACGGTGGTCTCGTAGCCGAGGTGACAGTTGCCCATGGAGTCGCCGACGAGCACGACCGGGATCCCGGCCTCGTCGAAGACGGACGCGGTCATCGCGTCGTAAGCGGTGAGCATGGGCCACTTCTCGCCGCGTTCCTTGGCGAGCATCAGGTCACGGACGGTGATGCGACGGCTGCCCTTGCCCCCGTAGAGCGTCGGGGCGGCGGCTTCGCGGGCAGGCGAAACGGCATGCGTCATTGCAACTGCTCCTTGTGTCATCTCGAGGCACCCTCACGGCGTCCCCGGACTCACCCACCATGGTGGCACCCCCGCGCCCCGGCGCGTAAGTGGCGCGATGACCGGTCCGTCACATCCGCGCGCGCGTCCGCCGCCTCCCCAGCCGCCCGCGAGGCGCGCCCGAGCCAATGTGCGCGTTTCGTGACAAGCGGAACCTTCCCCGTACGGCCGTTCGTCCTCCGGGTTGTGCGTGCCGGGACGGACGGCGCGCATGGCTTCGTAGATCGCCTAGGGTCAAGGGGCGGGGACGGAGCGCGAGCGCGGCAGTGAGGGCATGGCATGGCACAGGCGTACATGACGGAGACGGGGAACGGCGGTCCGGAGCCTCGTCCCTCCGGATCCGGCCTCCGCAGCCGACTGACCGCCCTGCGCAAGGATCCGGGGATCTGGCGGCGCGGCATCGTGACGGCCGCCGTGGCCCTGCTCATCGCCCTCGTGATGATCTTCCACGCCCGGCTCCCCAACGACGTGGGCAACCTCGGCAGCCTCACCGAGACCTTCCTGCCCTGGCTCGCCGTGCCCATCGTGATCCTGCTGGTCATCGGCATCGCGCGGAAGTCGGCGACGGCGCTGATCGCGCTCGTGCTGCCGTCCGTGGTCTGGGTCCACCTCTTCGGCGGACTGGTCACCGACAAGTCCGGCTCCGGCGGCAACCTCATGGTGGCCAGCCACAACGTCGACGCCGACAACCCCGACCCGCGCGGCACCGCCGCCTCGCTCACGAAGTCCGGGGCCGACGTGCTGGCGCTGACCGAGCTCAAGGCGAGCGCCGTCCCGGTGTACGAGGAGGCGCTCGCCGCCACGTACAAGTACCACGCGGTCGAGGGCACCGTCGGCGTGTGGAGCAAGTACCCGCTGTCCTCCAGCAAGCCCGTCGACATCAAGATGGGCTGGACCCGCGCCATGCGGACCACCGTGGACACCCCCTCCGGCCAGGTCGCCACCTACATCGCCCACCTGCCCTCGGTCCGGGTGAAGCTGAACGCGGGCTTCACCGCCACCCAGCGCGACAACAGCGCCGGCGCCCTGGGCGCCGCGCTCGCCGGGGAACCGCTGAAGAAGGTCCTGCTCCTCGGCGACCTCAACGGCACGATGAACGACCGCGCCCTGTCCGAGGTCACCTCGCAGATGCGCTCCACGCAGGGCGCGGCGGGCGACGGCTTCGGCTTCAGCTGGCCGTCCCAGTTCCCGATGGCCAGGATCGACCAGATCATGGTCCGCGGCATCAAGCCCGAGGCCTCCTGGACCCTCCCGCGCACCGGCAGCGACCACCTGCCGATCGCGGCCCGGCTCACGATCCGCCCGTAGCGCGGACTTCCCCCGCAAGCGGCCTCCCTCCTCGGCGGACACCCGCCGAGGAGGGAGCGGCGTCACGCCTGCTCGCGCCAGCCGTTGGTGATCGGCAGGCGGCGGTCCTTGCCGAAGCCCTTCGCGGAGATCTTGGTGCCCGGCGGGTACTGGCGGCGCTTGTACTCCGCCGCGTCCACCATCCGCAGCGTCTTGGCCACCAGGGCGGCGTCGTACCCGGCCGCGACGATCGCCTCCATACCCTGGTCCCCGTCGACGTACAGCGCCAGGATCGCGTCCAGCACGGGATAGTCCGGCAGCGAGTCCGTGTCCACCTGGCCCGGGCGCAGCTCGGCGCTCGGCGGCTTCTCGATCGAGGCGACCGGGATCGGCGGGGTCTCGCCGCGCTCGACGGCGGCCCGGTTGCGGTAGCGGGCGAGCCGGAAGACGTCCGTCTTGTAGACGTCCTTGATCGGGCCGTAGGCGCCGACGGAGTCGCCGTAGAGGGTCGAGTAGCCGACGGCCAGCTCCGACTTGTTCCCCGGGGCCAGCACGATGTGGCCCTCCTGGTTCGACACGGCCATCAGCAGGGTGCCGCGCAACCGGGACTGCAGGTTCTCCTCGGCCAGGCCGGTCAGGCCCAGCGCCCCCATGTAGGCGTCGAACATCGGCTCGATCGAGACGGTCCGCAGGTGCAGACCGGTGCGCTCGGCCAGATCGGCCGCGTCGCCCTTGGAGTGGTCCGAGGAGTACTTCGAGGGCATCGAGATGCCGTGGACGTTCTGCGCGCCGATCGCGTCGCAGGCGATCGCGGCGACGAGCGCGGAGTCGATGCCGCCGGAGAGCCCGATCAGGACCGAGTGGAAGCCGTTCTTGCGGACGTACGCGCGCAGCCCCACGACCAGCGCGTCGTAGATCTCCTCGTCGTCGTCGAGCCGCTCGGCGTACCCGCCGGTGACCACGGCCTCGAACGGCTCCACCGGCTCCTCGGACAGGATCACCCGGTCGATCCGCAGACCGTCCGCCACCACGCCCTCGACGGGCGTCGGGGACGCGGCGGGCAGGTCCAGGTCGACCAGCACGCAGCCCTCGGAGAACTGCGGGGCGCGCGCGATCACCTCGCCGTCCGCGCCGACGACGATCGAGTCGCCGTCGAAGACCAGGTCGTCCTGGCCGCCCATCATGGCCAGATAGGCGAGGGTGCAGCCCGCCTCCCGGGCGCGCCTGCGGACGAGTTCGAGGCGCAGGTCGTCCTTGTTGCGCTCGTACGGGGAGGCGTTGACGGAGATCAGCAGGCCCGCCCCGGCGGCGCGGGTCGCCGGGACCCGGCCGCCGTCCTGCCAGAGGTCCTCGCAGATGGCCAGGGCCACGTCCACGCCGCGCACCCGGATCACCGGCTGGGTGTCGCCCGGCACGAAGTACCGGAACTCGTCGAAGACCCCGTAGTTGGGCAGGTGGTGCTTGGCGAAGCGCAGGGCGACGCGGCCGCCGTACAGGACGGCCGCCGCGTTCTCCGGGGAACCGGCCGGACGGCCGAGCCGCGGCGCGGCCTCCTCCGTCCGGTCGAGGTAGCCGACGACGACCGGCAGCTCCCCGAAGCCCTCCGCCGCCAGCCGCTCCGCGAGATCGCGGAGGGCGGCGCGCGAGGCCTCGACGAAAGAACCGCGCAGGGCGAGGTCCTCGACGGGGTAGCCGGTCAGCACCATTTCGGGGAACGCCACCAGGTGGGCGCCCTGCTCGGCGGAGTGCCGGGTCCAGTGCACGACCGAGTCGGCGTTGGCGGCGATGTTGCCGACGTGCGAGTCGATCTGATTCAGAGCGAGACGAAGTTGAGGCACGGCCTCAGTCTAATCACTAATCGTCTTTCTGACGCGATGTACCGCCGGGTGCCTCAGCCGAGCGTGCCGCTCCAGATGGCGCCGTCGTACTTGGAGATGCCGGGCGCGATCTCGAACTGGATGCCCTTGGTGCCCTCGGGCAGGCCGAAGGCGAAGACGCCGGTGGCCGACTGGCCGGGCAGCAGCGAACCCGAGAACGGGTGCTCCACCGTGAAGTCGTACATCCGCTTCGACTCCAGCCCCTTGTCGTCCCGCGCGGACGGCAGGGCGGCGCGCAGCTCGAGCTTGTCCTTGGAGTTGTTGGTGATGCTGACGGTCACCTTCGCCGCGAACTTCGGGCGGCTCGGGTCGTACTTGTTGGGCTCCGGGGTGTAGCCCGCCGCCTCCTTGACCGTGACCTCGACCCCGTCGTCGTACCGGAAGGTCTGGCCGAAGGGCAGCGCCGAGGTCTTGCCCGGGACGTCCGCCTTGGGGCTCGGGCTCGGGCTCGCGTCGTCGTACTCGTCGTCGTAGCCGTCGCCGAAGGGGCTGCTGTGCGTGTGCGGCAGGCCCTTGTTGACCTGGTCGTCGATGTCGTTGACGATCCGGCTGGTGAAGTACGTACCGGCCCCCGCGGCGCACAGGCCGAGCACGCCGAGCACCGTGCCCGCGACGGCGAGGCCCTTGCGCGGAGCGCCCTTGGACGCCTGGACCATGCCCGCGATGCCGAGACCGATCCCGACCAGCGCCAGCAGCGCGCCGCCCCAGAAGAGGAACGGGATGAAGCCGACCGGGATGCTGACCAGGCCGAGGACGAGGGCGGCCACGGCCATGCCGTTGTTCTGCGGGGCGGTCGAAACGCCCGGGTAGGGCAGGTTGGCGTACCCGCCGGCCGGCGGGCCCCACGGGTTCGCGGGGGGCATCGGCTGTCCGTACGGCTGCGCGCCCGGCGCCCCCGCAGCCCCGGCGGACGGCGGTCCGAAGGGGGACGGCGACGGCGGCGCGAACGCCGACGGCGCGGGAGCGGCGCCGCCCGGCGGGGTCTGCGGCGCGGCGGGCGCGGCGGCCTGCGCGGGCACGGCCGGACCCCCGATCATCGTCGCGGCGTCGTGCACCGAGCGGGCCGGCGGCGCGGGGGTGGCGGCGGGTACGGGCGCGGGTGTGCCCTCGGCTTCCGTCGGGGGACCGGACGGCGCGGCCGCGGGCGGCGTGGCGGCGGACGGGTTCGAGGGCTTGCTCAGGTCCAACGAAAGATCCTCTTGTATGGGTGGCGGCGCGGTGATCTTCCACCCTGCCACGCGCCGCACCCCCGGCCAACCGGATTGCCGGCTCCCGGTTCACCCCCGGAAGCCGGTCCCCGGGCGGCTAGCGCTGGTAGCCCAGCACCGTCATCATCCCGGCCTCCGCGTGGTAGACGTTGTGGCAATGCAGCATCCACAGCCCCGGGTTGTCGGCGTCGAAGTCGGCCGTCAGCGAGGCGCCGGGCAGGATGACCGCGGTGTCCTTGCGGGCGCCGCCCGGCTGCCCGCCGAGCGCGAAGGTGTGCCCGTGCAGGTGCAGCGGGTGCCACATCGTTGTGGAGTTGTTGAACTCCAGCCGGATCCGTTCGCCCGCCTTCACGGGGCGCCGCTGGTCCGCCGTGTAGGGCTCCCCGTCGAACGCCCAGTCGTACGCCGCCATCCCGCCCGTCAGCTTGATGCGCAGCGTCCGGTCGGGGGCGCGGTCGGCGAGCGCCGCGGCCCCGGCGGCCCGCAACCGGTCAGCGGTCAGGGGTGCGGCGGCCAGCTCGGCGGGGCGGGTCGCGGCGGTGGGCGCCGCCCCGGGCGCGGTGCGCAGCAGCGCGAGCGCCGAGGCGGCGGCCCCCTTGCCCTCGGCGAGCGCGGTCAGCGGGAACACTCCGTCCCCGGCGGTGACGAGGACGTCGTACCGCTCGCCCATGCCGAGCAGCAGCGAGCTGGTCCGCGCGTGCTCGACCGGGTAGCCGTCGGTGTGCGTGACCGTCAGCTCGTGGCCGCCCAGGGCGATCCGGAAGGCGGTGTCCCCGCCCGCGTTGATGATCCGCAGCCGGATCCGGTCGCCCGGGCGGGCGGTGAAGACCGAAGGGTCCTGCGGGGTGCGCCCGTTGACCAGATAGTGCGGGTACGCGACGTCGCCGGTGTCCTTGCCGAGGACCGGGCTGCCCTCCCCGCCCATGAGCATGCGCGAGGGGCCGGCGGGGGCGGGGGAGCCCGTCATGGCACCCATGTCGTGCCCGCCGTGACCACCCTGGCCCGCGCCCCCGCCCATGCCCTTGCGGAGTTCGGCGAGGACGGCGTCCGGGGTGGAGCCGTCGATCCCGTCCAGCCAGTCGTCCAGCACCACCACCCACTCCTTGTCGTAGGCGAGCGGCTCCCGGGGGTCCTCGACGATCAGGGGGGCGTACAGCCCGCGGTCCTGCTGGGCCCCGGAGTGCGGATGGAACCAGTACGTCCCCGGGTGCGGTACGGCGAAGCGGTACGTGAACGACGCGCCCGGGGCGATGTCCCGCTGGGTGAGCCCCGGCACCCCGTCCATGTCGTTGCGCAGGGCCAGGCCGTGCCAGTGCAGGGAGGTGGCCCGGGGCAGGTGGTTGGCGAGGGTCAGGGCGAGGGTGCCGCCCGCGGTGACCCGCACCTCCTGGCCGGGCAGCCGGTCGCCGTACGCCCAGGAGCGGACGGTGCGGCCCGCGCCGAGGTCCAGCGGGCCCGCGGTGGCGGTCAGTCGCACCTCGCTGACCGGGCCGGTGGCCTTGCGGGCGGCCTCGGCGGCCCGGACCTCGGGGCCGGCCGGGTCGACGTACCCGCCGGGCGCGGCCGGCGCGGCGGAGCCGTTGCCCGTGGAGCCGTTGGCCGGGCCGTGGCCCATGGACGCGTGGTCCATGCCGGAACCGGATCCGCCGGAACCGCCGGAGCAGGCGGCGAGCAGCGCGGAGCCGGCCACGGCTGCGGAGGCGCCGAGCACGGCGCGCCGGGTGGGGAAGGAAGCGGGAGGGGTGAGGGGAGCGGGAGGGGTGGGGGAAGCGGGAGGGATGAAGGAAGCGGGAGAGCGCATGGGAGTGCACCTCGTGGGTGTGGTGACGCGTGGGTGGACGGGCGCCGTCTGCTGCCGCCGCCGCGGGCACGCGGGGGCGACGGCGGGGCCCGTCCTATACGCGCAGCACCGTCAGCCGGTCGAGGAGTTCCCGGGCCGTGGGCGGATCGGGCCCGCCCCGCGCCCGGCCGCCCGGGGCCGCGGGCCGCCGCGCGGCGGCGTCGGCCGCGGTGCGCGCGAGCGTGAGCACGCTCAGCAGGGTGACCCCGGCCAGCAGCACGGCCAGGCACACCGACATCGGGTCCATCGCCATCCCGCCGCCGGGCCCGCGCACGGCCGCCCGCCCGGGGGACGGGGGGACGCCGGCGGCCCGCGGGGCGTCGGCGGGCTCGTGGGCCTGCCCGGCGTCGGCGGCACCGTGGTCCTGCCGGGCTTCGGCGGGCTCGTGGGCCTGCCGGGCCGCGGGCATCGCGTGGGCAACGGTGTGGGCGGGCGGTGCGTCCTGTCCGGCAGGGGAGTCGTCCGGGTGGCCCAGCGTGTGCATGGTGACGATGCCCAGCAGCAGCGCGGCGAGCAGCGGCACCCGGGACCACCGGGAGGCTCGCGGTGCGAAGCGGGCACGGTCCGTCATGCGCGGGAGCTTACCCCGGGTGGGTATCCGATGATCCGACCGACCCCCGTCCTGCTTAGGATTGGTCCCACTATGTCCACAAACGGTACACGGCGGGTAGCCGCCCTCCTCGGTCTCGGCGCCGCCGCCTACACCGCGTGGGTGCTCGAAGTCGTCCTGTCCACCGGCCTGAACCCCATCGAGACGTACGTCAGCGAACTCGCCGCCCAGGACCAGCCGCTCGGCGGCCTCTTCCGGGCGACCGACTTCACCGCGGGCCTGCTGGCCTTCGCGGGCGGCCTGTTCGCCCTCTCCAGGCTCCGCGCCCACCCCGGGTCCCGCCGCCCGTGGGCCGTGACCGGCTGGGCGGGCGTCACGCTCTTCGGCGCGGCCACCGCCGCCGACGCCTGGCTGCCGCTCAGCTGCACCCCGACCGCCGATCCCGTGTGCGCCTCCCGGGAGACCGCCGGGCTGGTCCCCGCCACCCATCAGGCCCACGCCATCAGCAGCAGCCTGGCCATGACCGGAGCCCTCGTCGGCATAGTGGCGCTCACCGTCGCCGCCCGCCGCTACGGCTGGTGGGCCCCGCTCGCCCGCTACGGCCCGGTGCTCGTGACGCTGGAACTCCTCGCCACCGCCTGGACCCTGGGCGCGATCGCCCTGTTCACCGCCGGACGCGGGACCTGGGCGCTCGGCGCGGGCCAGCGGCTCCAAGTGCTGTTCGTCGCGTTGTGGCTCGGCCTGCTGGCGTACTCCGTCCACAAGGAGCGCCGGACGTGACGGGGCATGAGGGGGGCGTGGGGCCGGTGGGCTTCGAGGGGTTCGTCCGGTCCACCGACGGCGTGCCGCTGCACGTCGTGGTCGAGGGCGCGGGCCCGGTCTGCGTGCTCGCCGCCGGGCTCGGGCTCTGCTGGTTCGACTGGGACGCGGTGGCCGCCCTGCTGGCCCCGCACCGCACCGTCGTCCGCTTCGACCGCCCCGGCCACGGGCTGAGCGCCCCCGCCGCCGCGCCGCCGACCGCCGCGGGGGAGGCCCGCCGGATCGCGGCGCTGCTCGACGCGCTCGGCCCGGCCGGGCAGGCCCCGGCCACGGTCGTCGGCCACTCCCTCGCCGGGTTCCACGCCGAAGCCTTCGGCCGGCTGTACCCGGCCCGCACCGCCGCGCTGGTCCTGCTCGACAGCAGCGTCGAGGAGGCGCCCCGGCCGCCACGGCTCCCGGCCGCCGTACGGGACGCCGCCGCGCGGGCGCTCGAGCGGGCCGTCACCGCCGCCGGGCTGCCCGCCGCGCTCGGCCCGGCGCTGCGGCGCGCCGGGGTACGTGCCTCCCGGACCGGCGGCGCCGACCCGGCCGCGGGGGAGTCCGTACGCCGCTGCTACCGCACCGGCCGCGTCTGGCGGGGGACCCTGCTGGAGAACGCCCGCTACCCGGACGTGGCCGCCGACGTGCTCGCCCTGCGCGCGGAGCGTCCGCTGCGCGCGCCCGTCACGGTCCTCGCGGGGTACGACGCCTCCGCGCGCCCCGCCGCGCTCCACTGGCTCGGCCGCCAGGCGGACCTCGCCGACCGCCTCGGCGCCCGCTTCGAGGTCGCCGAGCCCTCCGGGCACATGGTCATGCTGGACCGCCCGGACCAGGTGGCCCGGGCGGTCCTGGACGCACCGCGCGGTCCTGGACGCACCGCGCGGTCAGTCCCGCGCCTGGGCCCCGGTCAGCCCCGGGCGTAGACCTTCTCGGCCCAGCCCGCTATCTGTTCCTCCGACAGGTGGCGGGCCAGGTCCGCCTCGCTGATCATGCCGACCAGCCGCTTGTCCCGGATCACCGGCAGCCGCTTGATCCGGTGGCTCTGCATCTCGTCGAGCACGGCCGACACGTCCGCGTCCGCGTCGATCCAGCGCGGGGTGCCCCGGGCCATGTCCCCGGCCGTGGTCTTCGCCGGGTCGTGGCCCTCGGCCACACAGCCCACGACGATGTCCCGGTCGGTCAGGATCCCGCAGAGCCGTTCGTTCTCGTCGCTGATCGGCAGCGCCCCCACGTTCAGGCGCGCCATCAGCTGGGCAGCCCGGTCCAGGGTCTCGGTGGCGGGGATCCACTGGGCCCCGGGATGCATGATGTCTCCGGCGGTGGTCATCGCGTCAACCTCCTGAGCACGCCGTTTCGCCGGGCGCGGGTGCGTCCGTGGCGGCGTGACCATCCTGGGTCGCCCGTTCGGCCCACGCGAGCGCACACGGCCGTACGGGTGACCCGTACCCCCGCCCCCTCCCGCCGCGCCCCCCTACGGGCGCGGCGCGGCCCCGCGCTTGCCCAGCATGTCGGCCATCAGGGCCAGCTCCGACTGCTGCGCCTCGACCATGCCCTGGGCCAGCTTCCGCTCGGCCGGGGTCCGGCACAGCGTCGCGCAGCCCCGTGCCATCGCGACCCCGCCCTTGTGGTGGTCGGTCATCAGCTGGAGGTAGAGGACCTCCGCGTCCCGGCCCTGGAGGGTGTCCAGCCGCGCCAGCTCCTCCTTGGTGGCCATGCCGGGCATCAGCGCGCCGGGCTTGGTCGTGGCGCCGCCCATGGAGTGCCCGGCCATCCCGTCCGTGCCGGCCATCCCGTCCGTGCCGGCCGTCCCGTCCGTGCCCGCCGCGCTGCCCATGCCGGTCATCCCGTCCATGGCGCCCGGGGACGCCCCGGCGCCGCTCCCGCTCATCCAGGCCATCGGCGGCTCGCCGGGCGTGGCCTTCGGCAGCCCCCACATGTCCAGCCAGCCCAGCAGCATCCCGCGCTGGTTCGCCTGCGTGTTGGCGATGTCGTAGGCGAGGCTCCGCACGGCCTCGTCCTGGGTGCGGTCGCGCACGATGAACGACATCTCCACCGCCTGCTGGTGGTGCACCGCCATGTCCCGGGCGAACCCCGCGTCCGGGGAGGACACGGCGGGCGCCCGGCCGCCGTCGTCCGCCCCGGCCGAAGAGGTCCCGTTCGCCGCCGCGATCATCGTCGCCCCGGCCGCGAAGAGCAGGGCCAGGAAGACCGCGCCGAGCGCCGCCCAGTACGTACGGCTCACTTCTGGTCCAGGCCGCTCGTGCAGGCCGCGCCCGGCTCGGGGGTCTGCGCGCCCTGGACGTACGTACTGAAGAACTTGTCCACGCGCGGGTCCGTCGCGCTGTCCACGCTGAGCTGCTTGCCCCAGGCGCTGAGCATGATCGCGCCGGACTGCTCCTTGTCCGGGCTCATCAGCGTGTACGGGGTCTTGGCCACCTTCGCCGCGAGCGCGTCGACATCGGCCTTGGCGGCCTTGTCGTTGTACGTGACCCACACCGCGCCGTGCTCGAGCGAGTGCACCGCGTTCACCTCGGGCAGCGGGTTCTTGTAGACGTCACCGTTGCAGTTCATCCAGCGCGGGTTGTGATCACCGCCGACCGGCGGGTTCATCGGGTACTTCACCGGGGTCTCGACGTGCTGGCGGCCGAGCTTCTTGGCGTCCCAGCTCGCCACGCCCGTCACCGGGTCCATCACGGAGGCCAGGGGGGCGTTCTTCTTCTCGGTCTGCTTGTCGGTCTGCTTCTTCAGCATGTACCCGCCGAAGCCGAGAAGGCCCGCGACGAGCACCGTGGAACCGGTGATGACCAGGATCTTGTTGCGCCGGTCGCGGGCCTTCTCGGCCCGGCGCATGTCGGCTATGCGCGCCTTGCGGGAGTGGTCCTGGGTGTTGCTGGACTTGCTCGCCATGTCAGTCCTTCTGCGGGGAGGGGCGGGCGGGGGGACCCCTATGGGCGCAGATGGTAATGCTCATGACGGGTCCAAGGTCAGTGCGGGGGTGCCGCGAGCTCCTCCGGGTGCGTAATCTGGCGGAAACCACCGCTCGCGATACTGGGTCCTGCCCGACCGTGCCCACGGACGCTTGATAGTGGTGCACAGGCCGTCTGAACTGCGAGGATGAAGGCATGGACAAGCAGCAGGAATTCGTCCTCCGGACGCTCGAGGAGCGCGACATCCGCTTCGTGCGCCTGTGGTTTACCGACGTACTGGGCTTCCTGAAGTCCGTCGCGGTCGCCCCCGCGGAGCTGGAGCAGGCCTTCGACGAGGGCATCGGCTTCGACGGCTCGGCGATCGAGGGCTTCGCCCGGGTCTACGAGTCGGACATGATCGCGAAGCCGGACCCGAGCACCTTCCAGATACTGCCGTGGCGGGCGGAGGCCCCCGGTACCGCGCGGATGTTCTGCGACATCCTGATGCCCGACGGCTCCCCGTCCTACGCGGACCCGCGCTACGTCCTCAAGCGCATCCTGAACAAGACCTCCGACCTGGGCTTCACCTTCTACACCCACCCGGAGATCGAGTTCTTCCTGCTCAAGGACAAGCCGCTGGACGGCACCCGGCCGGTCCCGGCCGACAACTCGGGATACTTCGACCACACGCCGCAGAACGTCGGCATGGACTTCCGCCGCCAGGCGATCACCATGCTCGAATCCATGGGCATCTCGGTGGAGTTCAGCCACCACGAGGGCGCCCCGGGCCAGCAGGAGATCGACCTGCGCTACGCGGACGCGCTCTCCACGGCCGACAACATCATGACCTTCCGCCTGGTCATGAAGCAGGTCGCCCTCGAACAGGGCGTCCAGGCCACCTTCATGCCGAAGCCGTTCTCGGAGTACCCCGGCTCGGGCATGCACACCCACCTCTCCCTCTTCGAGGGCGACCGCAACGCCTTCTACGAGTCGGGCGCCGAGTACCAGCTCTCGAAGGTCGGCCGCTCCTTCATCGCGGGCCTGCTGCGGCACGCCGCCGAGACCGCCGCGGTCACCAACCAGTGGGTGAACTCCTACAAGCGCATCTGGGGCGGTTCCTCCCGCACCGCCGGCTCCGGCGGCGAGGCCCCGTCGTACATCTGCTGGGGCCACAACAACCGCTCGGCCCTGATCCGCGTCCCGATGTACAAGCCGGGCAAGACGGGCTCCTCCCGCATCGAGGTCCGCTCGATCGACTCGGGCGCCAACCCGTACCTGACGTACGCCGTCCTCCTGGCCGCGGGCCTCAAGGGCATCGAGGAGGGCTACGAACTCCCGGCGGGCGCCGACGACGACGTCTGGGCCCTCTCCGACGCGGAACGCCGCGCGATGGGCATCGAACCCCTCCCGCAGAACCTGGGCGAGGCCATCTCCCTGATGGAACGCAGCGAACTGGTCGCGGAAACCCTGGGCGAGCACGTCTTCGACTTCTTCCTGCGCAACAAGAAGCAGGAGTGGGAGGAATACCGCTCGGAGGTCACGGCCTTCGAACTCCGCAAGATGATGCCGGTGCTGTAAGGCGCTGACACGGTGGACGGAAGCGGTCCCGGTCCCCTTTCGGGGGCCGGGACCGTCGCCGTTCGCCGGGCCTGGGGATCAGACCCGGCGGAGGGTCACCAGCTTGGTCTTGGTCGTCGTGGTGACCTGGCCGCCGTCGGGGTCGAAGGCGCGGGCCGCCAGGTCGAGGGCGACCGTGCCCGGGACGAAGGGGACGGGGACGTCCGCGAGGTTGCGGGCCGGGGCGGTCCACGGGACGGCCGTGCCCGGGGTGCACACGACCTCGATGGCACCCACGATGCCGTGGGTGGTGGTGTGCTTCAGCTGCTGGACCGCCGTGCCGCTGATGTACAGGGTGACGGGCTTGGAGCAGGTGATCGTGCCGTGCACCGCGGCGGGGGCGGTCGCGGTCGTGGCCTTGCCGTCCGCCGCGATGGTCAGGCCGAGGGCCAGGTGGGCCGGTACCGCGGCCGGGGTGATCTCCAGCCGGCCGCTCAGGACGTTGCGGTCGTCGCAGTCCTCGGTGTAGTACGCGACCAGCGACTTCAGCGTGCGGCCCGGGCCCCACTCCAGCTTGGTGATGGTGAAGCCGCCGGTGAGGGTGGCGCAGCCGGCGCGGTAACCGTTGACGAGCAGGCTGGGCTCGGCGGGGCGTCCGCCGGTCTCCGGGAAGCGGACCGCGTCCGGGTACGAGCCCACCGCCAGCTCCTGGCCCGCGGGCGCGGCCAGGTCGACCGTCCACGGGTCGCCCGGGCGGTTGATGCTCACCGAGACCGAGCCGTGGTCGGCGGCGGCGGTCGCGCCGAAGACGTCGCCGCTCATCGAGTCGTACGTACGGGACTGGTCGTCGCCGCCGCTGCCCGGGTCCCCCTGCCAGGTGAACGAGCTGTTGCCGACCGGTGCGGCGTGTGCGACGGCCGCGCCGCCGAGCAGTCCGGCGGCGGCCGGAAGGACGACGGCCAGCAGGGCGGCCGAGCGGACCAGGCCGCGTCCGGGCATGCGTATCTTCACTGTGTGGTTCCCCCGGGTGACATGTGTGACGTCAGTGGTGCCAGTGACGTCAGAGACGTCAGTGACGTGTGGTCAATTGTCGGTTCATGATCCGAACGTGCCGATTCTGGCTCGTCGGTCCGGGGGCCGGCAAGGAGTATCCGGTCAGGGGTGCGTGACCGCCGGGCGCCAGATCGTGCGCGAGACGCGGTTGAGGTCGGCGACTTCCGGGAGGGTGGTCGTGACGTGCAGCTCCGCGTCCAGGCCCAGCACCGTCGTGGTCGTGGCACCGGCCGCGTCCAGGACGCTCGCCGGGGCGCCCGCGTACAGCATCTGGGACTCGGTCCAGGCGGGCGCCCCGCCGAGGCCGGTGGTGCTGATGGTGCCCGTGTCGGCGCGGCCCGTCAGCAGCCGGCCCGCGACGCTCACCGCGCCGTACCCGGCCCGGCCGCCCGCCTCCGCCACGCTCGAGACGAGCGGCTTCGGGCCGCCTGCCGTGATCAGCGCGGTGCGCACCTCGCCCGAGTCGGGGCGGCGGAAGTAGAGGCGTACGCCGTCCCCCTGGGCGGTGGCCGACACCGGGCCCGTGGTGGCCGGGAGGCCGGTCGCGAAGGGGCCCTGGAGGGGGCCGCCCGGGGCCTGCTGGGTCCACACCAGCACCGACTTGGAGGTGGCGGCGTACACGTGGTGGCGTCCGGCGGCGTCGGTGATCGCCACCGGCTCGCCCTGGAGGTCCTCGCCGCCGAGCTTCTGCCACGGACCGAAGCCGCCGCCCGGGGTCTGCTGCTCGCGGGCGCGCAGGGTGTGCAGCGCGTCGCGGACGTACACGGTCACGCGGCCGTCGGACCCGACGACGACCGTGGGGCCGCCGAGGTCCGAGGTGCCGACCTCGTCGGAGGCCTCTGGGGTGCCCAGCACCTCCCAGGCCCCGAACGCGCCGTCGGGGGCGCCCTGGACGGCGTACACGACCTCGCGCCGGTAGTCCTGCGGGCGCGCGCCCGGGGTGGTGCGGGTGCCGAGCACGGCGACCCGGCCGTCCGGGAGCCGGGCGGCGGTCGCGCCCGGGTCCATGCCGGAACCGGGCAGCAGCACGGGGCCGGCCCACTCGGCCTGCGGGCCCGTGCGGGTCCAGTACGCCATGCGGCCGTCGAGGACGGAGAAGGCCCACAGGCGGCCGCCCACGCCGTCGGTGAGCCAGGAGGTGTCGTCGCCGCGGGAGTAGCGGATGCTCTGCGCCCAGTTGTGGCCGGTGGGGCGGGGGGCGACCTTGCGGTCGCCGCAGCCGGACGGGCTGCCGCAGTAGTCGGTGCCGTCCAGCCAGGCGTAGGTCTTGAGGTAGTTCACCTTCGCCTCGACCGTCTGGGGGTCGAGGGTGTGGGGCAGGACGCTGTTGCCGTAGCCGAGGTAGCTCTGCACCGAGAAGTGCGGCCGGGCGGTCACCTCGGCGTAGCGCTCGGTGGCGGCCTGGACGAAGCGGGCGCCGTACATGTGGTCCTGGTGGTCGGTTATCTTCCCGTCCTTCGGGTACCGGCCGGGCGTCGGATCCTGCGTCCGTATCGTCGTCGGCTGGTACTGCTCCAGGATGCCCGTTATCGCCTGTATGACCTGTTCTTTGGTGTAGGTGAAGGTCTGCTTCACCGGGGTGCCGGAGGTCAGCAGCGAGGGCAGCGCGGGGACCCGGCCGTTCCACAGGCCGCGCAGGCTCTCGGGGCGGTCGTCGGAGACGCTGCGGGCCTCGGTCAGCTGCATCCAGACGAGGTTGATCTGCGGCTTGGCGACCAGCACGTCCTGTTCGGCCCAGCCGCCCCCGGCGGTGGGGACCGCGGTGCGCTTCCAGGCGCTGGTGCGGTCGCCGGTGGCCATCTGGGCGTAGGCGGACCGGATGCCGTTCTGCCGGGCCTCGGAGTAGTGCGCCCGGTCGCCGGCCCGCACCGGATCGCTGAACGGCGGTCCGGCGGCCTCGTTCCTGCCGTCGGCCTCGCCGGAGGTGAGATAGGTGGTGGTGACCTTGCGCCCGGAGAGCAGCGAGCGGCTCAGATCCGGGTTCATGAAGAAGAGGTCGTCGTCGGGGTGGGCGACGATCTGCAGCACCGACCCGGCGGTGGTGCTCGCCGGTACGGCCGCCACCTGGCGGCCCGGGTCCTGCGCGCCGCCGCCGGACCCGGAGGTCAGGTCCTCGCCGTAGGCGACCGCGAACACACCGGTGGCACCGGCGGTGAGCGCGGTGAGCAGGGTCGCCAGGCGGATGCGGCGGGAAACGGGCATCGGTCACGCCTCGAGGTCGTTCGGGTGCGGGAAAACCGCCGTGTAGTCAGATAGAGGTCAATACGGCGGACTTGGTTCACCGATTTCACCGATGACTCCACTGCTTCCGGTCGTGACCGGATTTGATTGTGCACCGTGGTCGCGCGTGGCTGGAAAATGATCAGAATGCGGACGTATGGAGTCCATGGCGATCACCCCAACTCGTGGCGAATTGCCCGATTTGGGCATCGGTCACCGAGCGCCCCGCCGTCAGCCCCCGGGCCGTGGTCACCGGGTCGGAGCCCCACACTCCGGCCCGGTCTGTGACTTCGGACACGCCGGGCCATCCCGGGGCTCCCGGCCGGCGTGCGAGCGCCGGTTCGCACATCGGGCAATTCGCCTCATGCTGCTCATCGGTGAGCCGGGAGCCCGATCCGGCTAAGGTCGACCGAGGCAGAGCCAGGGCAGACTCTGCGTCGCGGCAGGAGCGGGAGGCGGCGGGATGACGGTTCCCGGACGCAGGAGCAGCACCTTCATCCGGCTGGTGCGCAGCGGGTTCACGGACCCCTCGGCCGCCGCGCGGCTGCTCGACGCCGACGCGCTGGCCGCCGTCCGCGCGGACCCCGTGCTCCTCGACGCCCTCGGCGCGACCGCCGACCCCGACCTCGCCCTGCTCGGCCTCGTGCGGCTCGCGGAGGCGCAGTCTCCCGACGACCTCCCGCTGCTCCTCGACACGCTCGTCAGCGCCAAGCCCCTGCGGGACCGCCTGCTCGGCGTGCTCGGCGCCTCCGAGGCCCTGGCCGACCACCTCGCCCGCCACCCGCACGACTGGCGGGCCCTGGTCACCTACGAGTCCGCCGACCTGCACCCCGGTCTCGCGGAGTTCGAGCGCGGCCTCGCCGACGCCGCCGACCCCGTCGCCCTGCGCGTCGCGTACCGCCGCTGCCTGCTCTCCATCGCCGCCCGCGACGTCTGCGGCACCACCGACGTCGCCCAGGCCGCCGCCGAACTCGCCGACCTCGCCACCGCCACCCTCCGCGCCGCCCTGCGCATCGCCACCGCCGCCGCCCCCGACGACGCGGCCCAGTGCCGGCTCGCCGTCATCGCGATGGGCAAGTGCGGCGGCCACGAGCTGAACTACGTCTCCGACGTCGACGTCATCTTCGTCGGCGACACCGCCCCCGGAGCCGACGAGGGCAAGGCCGTCCAGGCCGCCACCCGCCTCGCCTCCCACCTCATGCGGATCTGCTCCGAGACCACCGTCGAGGGCACCATCTGGCCCGTCGACGCCAACCTGCGCCCCGAGGGCAGAAACGGTCCGCTCGTCCGCACCCTCGCCTCCCACCTCGCCTACTACCAGCGCTGGGCCAAGACCTGGGAGTTCCAGGCCCTCCTCAAGGCCCGCGCCGTCGCCGGGGACCCCGACCTCGGGGCGCAGTACATCGACGCCATAACGCCGCTCGTCTGGCAGGCCGCCGAACGCGACAACTTCGTCGCCGACGTCCAGAAGATGCGCCGCCGCGTCGTCGACAACATCCCCGCCGCCCAGGTCGAACGCGAACTGAAACTCGGCCCCGGCGGCCTGCGCGACGTCGAGTTCGCCGTCCAGCTCCTCCAGCTCGTCCACGGCCGCAGCGACGCCACCCTGCACTCCGGCACCACCCTCGACGCCCTCCAGGCCCTGGCCGCGGGCGGCTACGTCGGGCGCACCGACGCCGCGCAGCTGGGGGACGCGTACCGCTTCCTGCGCGCCATGGAACACCGCATCCAGCTCTACCGGCTGCGCCGCACCCACCTCGTCCCCGAGGACGACGCCGACCTGCGCCGCCTCGGCCGCTCCATGGGACTGCGCACCGAACCCGTCGCCGAACTCCACAAGGCCTGGCGCCGCCACGCCTCCGTGGTCCGCCGCCTGCACGAGAAGCTCTTCTACCGGCCGCTCCTCGACGCCGTCGCCCAGCTCGCCCCCGGCGAGACCCGGCTCTCGCCGCGCGCCGCCGGACAGCGCCTCGAAGCCCTCGGGTACGCCGACCCGGGCGCCGCGCTGCGCCACCTCGAGGCGCTCTCCTCCGGGGTCAGCCGCAAGGCCGCCATCCAGCGCACCCTGCTGCCCGTGCTGCTGGGCTGGTTCGCGGACTCCGCCGACCCCGACGCCGGCCTGCTCGGCTTCCGCAAGGTGTCCGACGCCCTCGGCAAGACCCCCTGGTACCTGCGGCTGCTGCGCGACGAGGGCGCCGCCGCCGAGAACCTCGCCCGCGTCCTGTCCGCCGGGCGCCTCGCCCCCGACCTGCTGATGCGGGCCCCCGAGGCGGTGGCGCTGCTCGGGGACACCGGCGGCCTGGAGCCCCGTACGTACGACGCCCTCGCCCAGGAGGTACTGGCCGCCGTCAACCGGGCCGACCACCCCGAGGCCGGGGTCGCGGCCGCCCGCGGCGTGCGGCGGCGCGAGCTCTTCCGCACCACCGCGGCCGACATCATCGGCTCCTACGGCACCGAGGACAATCCGGCCGAGGAGGACCCCGGCGCCCTCGTCGACCGGGTCGGCAACGCCGTCTCCGACCTCACCGCCGCCACCATCGCGGGCGCGCTGCGCGCCGCCGTCCGCGGGCAGTGGGGCGACACCCTGCCCACCCGCTTCGCCGTCATCGGCGTCGGCCGCTTCGGCGGCCACGAGATGGCCTACGGCTCCGACGCCGACGTCCTCTTCGTCCACGAGCCGCGCGAGGGCGTCGACGAGCAGGAAGCCGCGAAGGCCGCGCGGACCGTCGTCGCCGAGATGCGCAGACTGCTCCAGCTGCCGACCGCCGACCCGCCGCTGCTCATCGACGCCGACCTGCGGCCCGAGGGCCGCTCCGGGCCGCTCGTACGGACGCTGCCCTCCTACGCCGCCTACTACCGGCGCTGGGCTCTGACCTGGGAGAGCCAGGCGCTGCTGCGGGCCACGCCGGTCGCGGGGGACGCCGAGCTGGGAGCGCGCTTCATCGACCTGATCGACCCGCTGCGGTACCCGATGGAGGGACTCGGGGAGGACGCCGTCCGCGAGATCCGGCGGCTCAAGGCACGGATGGAATCGGAACGGCTGCCGCGCGGGGCCGACCCGACCCTGCACACGAAGCTGGGCCGGGGCGGGCTGAGCGACGTCGAGTGGACGGTGCAGCTGATCCAGATGCGGCACGCGTGGGTGGAGCCGGGGCTGCGGACCACGCGGACCCGGGAGGCGCTGGCCGCGGCGCACGCGGCGGGGCTGATCCCGACCGAGGACGCGCAGACGCTGGACGAGGCGTGGGTCCTGGCGACGCGGGTCCGCAACGCGGTGATGCTGGTGCGGGGGCGGGCGGGGGACACGTTTCCCTCCGACGCGCGGGAGTTGGCGGCGGTGGGGCGCTACCTGGGGTACGGGCCGGGGAAGGTGGGGGAGATGCTGGACGACTACCGCCGCATCACCAGACGCGCCCGCGCCGTGGTGGACGACCTCTTCTACGGCGCCTGACCCCGCCCCGCGGCTGGGTTGTTTTCAGCCTCGCCGGCGTTTGAGGCGCTCCCGGAGGGTTGTCCGGGGGAGAGCCGGATTCTGGACGTTGCCCGCGGGCCGGTCTTGCCTCCGGCGGCGCCTCAATCGCCGGCGGGGCTGAAATTTGGCGGCCCGGGGTGCGAGGCGGGGCTGGGGTTGGCTGGCCGGGGCTGGATTTGGCCCCGCCCGACGGGCTTGGCGGGGCTCGGTTTGGCCGGTTGGGGAGGTTCCGCTTCGTCGGCGTATGGGGCGCCCCCCGGGGGTATGGGTAAGCAGGCCCCGCGTCGGCATGGCGCGGGGTGTTCAGCCGGACCACCCCAGGAGCACCGCATGGCGCCCGCCGACCGTTACCTCAAGGCATGGGACGGGTTCTGGGAGCAGAGCTCCGGCGCCGAGGGCGAGGCCTTCTGGGACGCCGGGAGCGCGCTCACCGCCGAGCGCGACATCCGGCTGCTCGAGCCGTACGCCGACCCCCGCCTCCCCATCGCCGACCTCGGCTGCGGCAACGGCACCCAGACCCGCTTCCTCGCCACCCGCTTCGCCGCGGCCGTCGGCGTGGACCTCTCCGCCGCCGCCGTCGCCCACGCCCGCCGCGCCGACCCGGCGCAGGCGGCCGCGTACGAGCAGCTCGACCTGACCGACGGGCGGGCCGCCCACGCCCTGCATGCGCGGCTCGGGGACGCCCACGTCTACCTGCGGGCCGTCCTGCACCAGAGCGACCCCGAGGACCGCCCCGCCGTGGCCGCCTCGGTGGCCGCCGTCCTCGGGGACACCGGCCGGGCCCTGGTGCTGGAACCCACCGACGGGGCCGAGGCCGTCCTGCACACCATCGGGCCGACCCCCAAGCTGCTGCGGGTCAGGGAACACGACCTGCGCCCCGGCCGGGTCGCCGACGGCGAGGTCGCGGAGCTGCTGCGCGGCGCCGGGCTGCGGATCCTGGAGCAGGGCGCGACCACGCTCACGATGAGCGAGGTACGGGCCGACGGGACGCCCGTCGGACTCCCGGGCCGGTGGTTCGTCGCCGCGAAAAGCGAAGGCCGAGAGCGAGTCTGAGACCAGACCCGGGATCAGACCCGGGACCAGACCCGGGATCAGACCCGGGATCAGACCCGGGACCAGACCCGGGCCCCAGGACCAGGACTAGGCCCGCGACCGCACCCGCCGCACCCGCCGCAGCAGCGCGGCCGCCGCCGGGTGCGGGCCGGTGTGCAGGGGATGGCGCGGCAGGCGGTGCGGGAGGGCCCCGTACCAGGCGCGGGAGACGGTGTAACCGAAGGCCAGGCAGAGCGCCCCGCCCGCCGCGTCCAGCCAGAAGTGGTTGGCGGTGGCCACGATGACGACCAGCGTCGCCGTCGGGTACAGCAGGCCCAGGATCCGGGCCCAGGGCGCCGAGGCGACCGCGAAGACGGTCAGCCCGCACCAGAGCGACCACCCTATGTGCATGGACGGCATCGCCGCGTACTGGTTCGACATGTGCTTGAGGTCGCCGGAGGCCATCGAGCCCCAGGTGTGGTGCTCGAGCACGGTGTCGATGAACCGCGTGCCGTTCATCAGCCGGGGCGGCGCGAGCGGGAACAGGTAATAACCGACCAGCGCCACACCCGTGGTGGCGAAGAGGACCAGCCGGGCGGCGGCGTACCGCCCCGGATGGAAGCGGTAGATCCACACCAGCACGCCGATCGTCACGATGAAGTGCAAGGTGGCGTAGTAGTAGTTCATGCCGACGATCAGCCACGTCACCGAATCGACGGCGTGGTTGACGCTCCGCTCCACCGCGATGCCCAGGGTGTTCTCGACGCGCCAGATCCAGTCGGCGTTCGCCAGCGCGGCCGCCTTCTCCTCGGGCACCGAGTTGCGGATCAGCGAGTACGTCCAGTAGCTCAGCGCCAGCAGCAGGACCTCGAACCAGATCCGCGGCCTGCGCGGCGCGCGCAGCCGGTCCAGGAGCCGGCCGGTGGATCCCCGGCGGTCCTCGATGCGCCCGCCCTCGGGCACGGCGGGTGACGAGACGTCCGTCCTGGTATCCAGTGTCTTCACGCTCGCTTCACCCATGGGAAAAGAGTCTGTCAGATAGCGTGCCTGCTCCGATCATCCTCCGGGACGGTCCTCCCCGCACGGGGCTCCGACCTGCGGACGATCTCCTGCGAACGAACCGCAGGTCAGGCCTACTGTCCGCGGCCGGGCCCGGAGGCCGTGGAGCCGCGCACCACCAGCTCGGGCAGGAACACGAATTCACTGTGCGGCGCAGGCGTCCCGCCGATCTCCTCCAGCAGGGTCCGCACGGCGGCCTGCCCCATCGCCTGGACCGGCTGCCGGATGGTGGTCAGCGGCGGATCGGTGAACGCTATGAGGGGCGAGTCGTCGAAGCCGACGACCGAGACGTCCTGCGGCACCCGCAGCCCCTGCTGCCGGGCGGCCCGTACGGCGCCGAGCGCCATCATGTCGCTGGCGCACACGATGGCCGTGCAGCCGCGGGCGATGAGCGCGGTGGCCGCGGCCTGTCCGCCCTCCAGCGTGTACAGCGAGTGCTGGATCAGCTCCTCGGTGGCCGCCTCGTCCAGCCCGAGCCGCTCGCGCATGCCCAGCCGGAACCCCTCGATCTTGCGGAGCACCGGCACGAAGCGCTTGGGCCCGACGGCCAGCCCGATCCGGGTATGGCCGAGCGCGGCGAGGTGGGTCACCGCGAGCTGCATGGCGGCCCGGTCGTCGGGGGAGACGAAGGGGGCCCGCACCTTGTCGGAGAAGCCGTTGATGAGGACGTACGGGACACCCTGACCGCGGAGCTGGTCGTAGCGGCCCATGTCGGCGGTGGTGTCCGCGTGGAGACCGGAGACGAAGATGATGCCCGAGACCCCGCGGTCCACGAGCATTTCGGTCAGCTCGTCCTCGGTGGAGCCGCCGGGCGTCTGGGTGGCCAGCACCGGCGTGTACCCCTGCCGGGTGAGGGCCTGCCCGATCACCTGCGCGAGCGCGGGGAAGATGGGGTTGTCCAGCTCGGGCGTTATGAGCCCGACGAGGCCCGCGCTGCGCTGACGCAGCCGCACGGGGCGTTCGTAGCCGAGGACGTCGAGCGCGGCCAGCACGGATTCGCGGGTGCCCGCGGCCACGCCGGGCTTGCCATTGAGGACCCGGCTGACTGTGGCTTCGCTGACCCCCGCCTGAGCTGCGATGTCGGCAAGCCGCGCGGTCATGGGAGTGGACTGTACCGGTCGTACGTCCCGTTGCGCACCAGGTGCGCACAGGGTGTGTGCACAGGGCGGCATTCAGCCACATTCAGCCGCCGGGCGCCGCGCGCGGCCGCGTTTCTGGAAGCGCTTGCAAGCCCTCGCCCGGTCCCACCAGCAAGTTGCGGCAACCTTCCGGACACGCAGATGTAACGATCACCAGGTCTTGCAGAAAATTGCCGCAAGGTCTTTCCGTCGGCTTTCAGGCTTGTTACGTTCCTGGCAACTCGGGACCGCGAGGACGCGGCCGGGATCATCGAAGGAGTTCATATGCGGCGTGGCATAGCGGCCACCGCGCTGGTCGCGGCTCTGGCGCTCGCGGCGACGGCTTGCGGCGGCGACAAGAACGACAACGGCGGCGGCGACAGTGCCGGTGGCGAGATCTCCGGCACGGTCACGTGGTGGGACACCTCCAACGACACGGAGAAGGCGACCTTCCAGAAGATCGCCGAAGCGTTCACCGCCCAGCACCCGAAGGTGACCGTCAAGTACGTCAACGTTCCTTACGGCGACGCGCAGAACAAGGTCAAGAACGCCTTCAGCAGCGGCGCCGAGGCCCCCGACGTCATCCGCGCCGACGTCGGCTGGGTCGCCGACTTCGCCTCGCTCGGCTACCTGGACAAGGTTCCCGCCGACGCGGCCAAGAAGGTCGACGCCGAGTTCCTGCCCCAGGCGGCCGCCAGCGGCAAGTACGAGAGCCAGCTCTACGCCGTCCCCCAGGTCATCGACTCCCTCGGCCTCTTCTACAACAAGAAGATGCTGGCGGACGCGGGCGTCAAGCCCCCGACCAACCTGGAGGAGCTCAAGACCGCCGCCGCCGCGATCAAGGCGAAGACCGGCAAGACCGGCCTCTACCTGCGCGGCGACGATTCCTACTGGTCGCTCCCCTTCATCTACGGCGAGGGCGGCGACCTCGTCGACGCCAAGACCAAGACGGTCACCATCGACAACGCCGCGGGCATCAAGGCCTTCAAGGACGCCCGCGACCTGATCACCTCCGGCGCGGCGGTCACCAACGCCACCGACGGCTACGACAACATGCAGACCGCCTTCAAGTCGGGCGAGGTCGCGATGATGGTCAACGGCCCGTGGGCAGTCAAGGACACCTACTCCGGCGCCCAGTTCGCCGACAAGGCCAACCTCGGCGTCAGCACCGTCCCGGGCGGCTCCGTCAAGGTGGGCGCCCCGCAGGGCGGTCACGACCTGGCCGTCTACGCCGGGTCCAAGAACCGGACGGCCGCGCACGCCTTCGTCGAGTACATGACCTCCCAGGAGGTCCAGGTGCAGGCCACCAAGGAACTGAGCCTGCTGCCGACCCGCACCGCCGCCTACGAGGCGCCGGACGTGAAGAGCAACGAGATGGTCGCGTTCTTCAAGCCCGCCGTGGACAAGGCCGTCGAGCGCGCCTGGATCCCGGAGAACGGCTCCCTCTTCGAGCCCCTCAAGCTCCAGTTCACCAAGGCGGTCACCGGGACGTCGAGCCCGGAGGACGCGGCCAAGGCGGCCGGCGTCGAGTTCCGCAAGATCCTCAAGGGCTGGAAGTAACACAACGATGGCTGCTGAGACCAGCCAGTCAGTGGTGAAGGCCGCGGGCGACGACGTCGCCCGCGGCCGGAGCCGCGGGACTGACCGCAAGCCCGGGGCCCGCCCCGGCCGGATCCGGCGCGCGCTGGCCACCCACTGGTACGCCTGGACGATGATCACCCCCGTGGTGCTCGTCCTCGGCGTGATCATCGGGTGGCCGCTGGTCCGCGGGATCTACCTGTCGTTGACCGACGCCAACGAGCGCAACGTCGCCCGTACGATCGGCCCCAACACCATCGACGCGACGTACGAGTTCGTCGGGCTCGACAACTACACGGCCGCGCTGAGCGACCCCGTCTTCCTGGACCGGCTCGTGTGGACGGTGATCTGGACCGTCGCGTGCGTGTCCATCACCTTCACCCTCGGCCTCGGGCTCGCCACCATCCTGAACCGGGACTTCCGGGGCCGCGCCGCCTACCGCATGGCGCTCATCCTGCCCTGGGCCGTCCCCGGCTTCGTCTCCGTCTTCGCCTGGCGGTTCCTCTTCAACCGCGACAACGGCATCCTGAACAAGGTCCTCGAAGGCGGCGGCATCTCCGCCGTGCCGTGGCTCGACGACCCCACCTGGGCCAAGCTCGCCGTCATCACCGTCAACGTCTGGCTGGGCATCCCCTTCATCATGGTGGCCCTGCTCGGCGGCCTCCAGTCCATCCCCGGCGAGCTGTACGAGGCCGCCGAGATGGACGGCGCGAGCCCCTGGCAGCGCTTCCGGCACATCACCCTGCCGGGGCTGCGCACGGTCAGCATGACGGTCATCCTGCTCTCCACCATCTGGACCTTCAACATGTTCCCGGTGATCTTCCTGCTCACCCGGGGCGGCCCGGGCGACTCCACCGAGATCCTGGTGACCCAGGCCTTCCGGCAGGCGTTCGTGACCAGCCCGCGCGACTTCGCCGGCTCCGCGACCTGGGGCGTCCTGATCCTCGCCCTGCTCATGATCTTCGCGCTGGTCTACCGGCGTTCGCTGCGCAAGCAGGGAGAGGTGTGGTGACCGTGACCACCCCCAGCACCGCCAGTACCCCCACTGCCGCCGACACCGCAGACACCGCAGACACCGCAGACACCGCCAAGGCGGTGCGCCCGCGCGGGCAGCGCGGGCCGCTCGCCTCCGTCGCCCTGCACGCCACCCTGGTCGTCGCGGCCGTCATCGCCGTCTTCCCGGTCCTGTGGATCCTGCTGACCTCGATCAAGCCGCCGCAGCAGGCGGTCAGTACCGACTTCATCAAGGACCCCACGCTCGACAACTACCGCTATCTGGTGGACCACACGGCCTTCTTCACCTGGTTCGGCAACTCGGTGCTGGTCGCGGGCATCACCACCGTGCTCGGCGTGTTCATCGCCGCGACCACCGGATACGCGGTCAGCCGGTTCCGCTTCCCGGGCATGAAGCCGCTGATGTGGACCCTGCTCGTCACCCAGATGTTCCCGATGGCCATCCTCATCGTCCCGCTCTACAACCTGATGGGAGAGCTCGGGCTGCTCAACCAGCCGCTCGGCCTGATCATCACCTACCTCACCATCGCGGTGCCGTTCTGCGCCTGGATGATGAAGGGCTTCTTCGACACCATCCCGATCGAGATCGACGAATCCGGACGGGTCGACGGCCTCAACCCCTTCGGGACCTTCTGGCGGCTGATCCTCCCGCTG
Source organism: Streptomyces sp. NPDC002138 (assembly GCF_040296485.1). Taxonomy (NCBI): domain Bacteria; kingdom Bacillati; phylum Actinomycetota; class Actinomycetes; order Kitasatosporales; family Streptomycetaceae; genus Streptomyces; species Streptomyces sp. NPDC002138. The sequence goes on from NZ_JBEOXE010000011.1 coordinate 51,924, forward strand.
GCCCGGCCGGGCCTCGCGGTCACCGCCTTCTACTCGTTCATCACCGCCTGGGGCGAGGTCGCGTACGCCTCCGCCTTCCTGGTCGGCGACGACAACCTCACGCTGGCCGGAGGTCTGCAGACCTTCGTCACCCAGTACACCGCCAACTGGGGTCCGATGGCGGCGGCTTCCGTCCTCATCGCCATCCCCGCGGCGATCTTCTTCCTCTTCGCCCAGCGTCACCTCGTCGCCGGTATGACCGCGGGCGCGACCAAGGGCTGACCACCCTCCCGACGCGTACACCGGCCCGATCTCTCCAAGGACGACATGACCCAGCACCTCGCCGACGCTCTTCCCACCCCGACCGGCACCCAGCCCGGCTGGTGGCGGGAAGCGGTGATCTACCAGGTCTATCCGCGCAGTTTCGCCGACAGCAACGGGGACGGGATGGGGGACCTCGAAGGGATCCGCACCCGGCTGCCCTACCTCAAGGAACTGGGCGTCGACGCCGTCTGGCTCAGCCCGTTCTACGCCTCCCCGCAGGCCGACGCGGGCTACGACGTCGCCGACTACCGGGCCATCGACCCGATGTTCGGCACCCTGCACGACGCCGACGCCGTGATCCGCGAAGCGCACGCGCTGGACCTGCGGATCATCGTGGACCTCGTCCCCAACCACTGCTCCGACCAGCACGAATGGTTCAAGCAAGCACTCCGGGAAGGCCCGGGGACCCCGCTGCGCGAGCGCTTCCACTTCCGGCCCGGGCGCGGGGCGGCCGGTGAACTGCCGCCGAACGACTGGGAGTCGATCTTCGGCGGGCCGGCCTGGACCCGGGTCGCGGACGGGGAGTGGTACCTGCACCTCTTCGCGCCCGAGCAGCCCGACTTCAACTGGGAACACCCCGCCGTCCAGGACGAGTTCCGCTCCATCCTGCGGTTCTGGCTGGACCTCGGCGCCGACGGCTTCCGCATCGACGTCGCCCACGGCCTCGTCAAGGCCCCCGGCCTGCCCGACCTCGGCCGCGACGAACAGCTCAAGCTGCTGGGCAACCAGGTGCTGCCCTTCTTCGACCAGGACGGCGTCCACGAGATCTACCGCTCCTGGCGGACCGTGCTGGAGGAGTACGCGGGCGACCGCATCGGGGTCGCCGAGGCGTGGACCCCGAGCGCGGACCGCACCGCGCTCTACCTGCGGCCCGACGAGCTGCACCAGGCCTTCAACTTCCAGTACCTGAACACCGGGTGGGACGCGGCGGCGCTGCGCGCGACCATCGACGAATCACTCGACGCGATGCGGCCCGTCGGCGCTCCGACGACCTGGGTCCTGTCCAACCACGACGTGGTGCGGCACGTGACGCGCTACGGCGGCGGCGCGCAGGGCCTGGCGCGGGCGCGGGCGGCGGCGCTGCTGATGCTGGCGCTGCCCGGTTCGGCGTACGTGTACCAGGGCGAGGAGCTGGGTCTGCCCGAGGTGGTCGACCTTCCGGCCGAGGCGCGTCAGGACCCGGCGTTCACGCGCGGCTCCGGCCAGGACGGGCTGCGCGACGGCTGCCGGGTGCCGATCCCGTGGTCGGGCGAGGAGGCTCCGTACGGCTTCGGGTCCGGCGGGAGCTGGCTGCCGCAGCCCGCCGAGTGGGCGGGGCTGAGCGTGGCCGCCCAGAGCGGCGACCCGCAGTCCACCCTGGAGCTGTACCGCGCCGCGCTGCGGATCCGGCGCGAGCGCGCCGAGCTGGGGGCGGGGGACGCCGTGGAGTGGCTGGAGGCCCCGGCCGGGGTGCTGGCGTTCCGGCGCGGGGAGTTCGTCTGCACGGTGAACACGGGGAGCGCGGCGGTACGTACCCCCGCGCCCGGAACCGTGCTGCTGGCCAGCGGCCCGCTGGCCGACCCGGACCTGCTCCCGGCCGACACGGCGGTGTGGTGGCAGGGGTGACCTCCCCCCTACGGCTGACGGACATCGCCGCGCAGGCCCAGGTCAGCGAGGCGACCGTCAGCCGGGTGCTCAACGGCAAGGCGGGCGTCGCGGCCGGCACCCGGCACAAGGTGCTGGCCGCGCTCGACCTGCTCGGCTACGAACGGCCCGTACGGCTGCGGCGGCGCAGCAACGGGCTCGTCGGGCTGCTCATCCCCGAGCTGACCAACCCGATCTTCCCGGCGTTCGCGCAGGTCATCGAGCAGGCGCTGGCGGGGCACGGGTACACCCCGGTGCTGTGCACGCAGACGCCCGGCGGGGCCACCGAGGACGAGCTGGTGGAGCAGCTGGAGGAGCGCGGGGTGACGGGGATCGTCTTCCTGTCCGGGCTCCACGCCGACACCTCGGCGGATCCCTCGCGCTACCGGCGGCTCGCGGCGCGGGGGGTGCCGTTCGTCCTGATCAACGGCTTCAACGAGCGGGTGCACGCCCCCTTCATCTCCCCCGACGACCGGGCGGCGGCGGACATGGCGGTGCGGCACCTGGAGGACCTCGGGCACCGGCGGATCGGGCTGGCCATCGGGCCGACCCGCTACGTCCCCTCGGCCCGCAAGGAGCAGGGCTTCCTGGCCGCGGTGCCGTCGGCCGAGGCGGAGGGGCTGATCCAGCGCACCCTGTTCACGGTGGAGGGCGGGCACGCGGCCGGGGGCGCACTGGTGGACCGGGGGTGCACGGGCATCGTGTGCGGCAGCGATCCGATGGCGCTGGGTGTCATCCGGGCGGTCCGTGAGCGGGGGCTGCGGGTGCCGGAGGACGTCTCGGTGGTCGGCTTCGACGACTCCCCGCTGATCGCCTTCACCGATCCGCCGCTGACCACGGTCCGGCAGCCGGTGCGGGCCATGGCTACGGCGGCGGTGGGGGCCCTGCTGGAGGCGGTGGGCGGCACCCCGGTCCAGCGCACGGAGTTCGTCTTCCAACCGGAACTGGTCGTCCGCGGCTCGACGACCCAGGCGCCGCGCCTCTGACCCCGGTGGCGTACGTGGCAAACCCAGCCCCGCCGGCGTTTGAGGCGCGGGGTCCGGGGGGAGCCCCGTGCCTCCGGCGGGCCCTCAAATGCCGGGCGGGCTGGATGTGCCTCGGCTGGGCCGGGTTGGCCCGGGCAGGGCCGCGGGTGCCCGCCCCCACCGCCGCACGAAACAATTCTGCAATCTCTTGCGCAAAGTCTTGCAACACTCCGGGGCGCCCCCTACGGTCGCGACCAATCCCCACCTCCCCACATCCCCGCCCTCTGCGCCAGGAGGCCCCCCATGCCCCGCCCCCGCACCCACAGAGCCGTGGTCGCGATCACCGCCGCCCTCACGGCCGCCACCCTCACCACCCAGGCGCCGCAGGCATCCGCCGCGCCGCCCTCCGAGCGGGACGTCACCGCCGTCCTGTTCGAGTGGAACTTCGGCTCCGTCGCCAAGGCCTGCACCGACACCCTCGGCCCCGCCGGTTACGGCTACGTCCAGGTCTCGCCTCCCCAGGAGCACATCCAGGGCCCCCAGTGGTGGACCTCGTACCAGCCCGTCAGCTACAAGATCGCCGGCCGGCTCGGCGACCGCGCCGCCTTCAAGGCGATGGTCGACACCTGCCACACCGCCGGCGTGAAGGTCGTCGCCGACTCCGTCATCAACCACATGGCCTCCGCCGACGGCACCGGCACGGGCGGCAGTTCGTACACGAAGTACAACTACCCCGGGCTCTACTCCGGCGCCGACATGGACGACTGCCGCGCCACCATCTCCAACTACCAGGACCGGGCCAACGTCCAGAACTGCGAGCTGGTGCAGCTCGCGGACCTCGACACGGGCGAGGACTACGTACGGGGCCGCATCGCCGGATACCTGAACGACCTGCTCTCCCTCGGGGTCGACGGCTTCCGGATCGACGCCGCCAAGCACATGCCGGCCGCCGACCTCGCCAACATCAAGTCCCGGCTCACCAGCCCGAACGCCTACTGGAAGCAGGAGGCGATCTACGGCGCGGGCGAGGCCGTCTCGCCGAGCGAGTACCTCGGCAACGGCGACGTGCAGGAGTTCCGCTACGGCCGTGACCTCAAGCGGATCTTCCAGAGCGAGAACCTCGCCTACCTGAAGAACTTCGGCGAGGCCTGGGGGTACATGCCGAGCGGCCAGGCCGCCGTGTTCGTCGACAACCACGACACCGAGCGCGGCGGTGACACCCTCAACTACACGTCGGGCGCCACCTACACGCTCGCCAACGTCTTCATGCTGGCGTGGCCCTACGGCACCCCGGACGTGCACTCGGGCTACGCGTTCACCGACCGCGACGCCGGGCCGCCCAACGGCGGCGCCGTGAACTCCTGTTACTCCGACGGGTGGACCTGCCAGCACGCCTGGCGCGAGATCTCCTCGATGGTGGGCTTCCACAACGCGGCGCGCGGCCAGTCCGTCACCAACTGGTGGGACAACGGCGCGGACCAGATCGCCTTCGGGCGCGGCGCGAAGGCGTACGTGGCCATCAACCACGAGGCGTCGGCGCTGACGCGGACCTTCCAGACCTCGCTCCCGGCGGGCGACTACTGCGACGTACAGAGCGGCAGAAACGTCACGGTGAACGGCTCCGGCCAGTTCACGGCGACCCTCGGCGCGGACACCGCCGTCGCCCTGCACGTGGGCGCCCGCACCTGCTCCGGCGGCAGCACCCCGCCGCCCGCCGCGGCCGGGGCCTCCTTCGCCGTCAACGCCACCACCGTGCCCGGCCAGAACATCTACGTCACCGGGGACCAGGCCGCCCTCGGGAACTGGAACGCGGCCTCCGCGCTCAAGCTCGACCCGGCCGCCTACCCGGTCTGGAAGCTCGACGTCACCCTGCCCGCGGGGACCTCCTTCGCCTACAAGTACGTCCGCAAGGACGCCGCCGGCAACGTCACCTGGGAGAGCGGCGCCAACCGCACGGCCACCGTCCCCGCGAGCGGCAAGGTCACGCTGAACGACACCTGGCGCGGCTGACCCGGTCGTCCGCCCCCCCGATCCGGGGCCGCCCGGCGCCTTCATCCCCGCCACCGCCGGGCGGCCCTCACCCCGTACCCGAGGAGACCCCGCCTTGATACGCCCAGCCGCAGGAATCGCCGCCGCCGCCCTGGCCGTGGCCTTCCTGCCCGCCCTGCCCGCGGCGGCCGCCGTCAAGGCTCCCGCCCCGCCCTCGGACGCGCAACTGGCGGCGCGGCCCACCCGGCACGACCTGACCCGGGAGCAGTTCTACTTCGTCCTCCCGGACCGGTTCGCGAACGGCGACCCGCGCAACGACCGCGGCGGCCTGACCGGCAGCCGCTCGCAGACCGGTCTGGACCCGACGGACAAGGGCTTCTACCAGGGCGGTGACCTCAAGGGGCTGACCGACCGGCTCGACTACATCAAGGGGCTGGGCACCACCGCCATCTGGATGGCCCCCGTCTTCAAGAACCAGCCGGTACAGGGCGAGGGGGCGAACCAGTCGGCCGGCTACCACGGTTACTGGATCACCGACTTCACCCAGGTCGACCCGCACTTCGGGACCAACGCCGACCTGGAGCGGCTGATCGACAAGGCCCACGGGAAGGGGATGAAGGTCTTCTTCGACGTCATCACCAACCACACCGCCGATGTCATCAACTACCAGGAGAAGTCCTCCTCCTACCTCTCGAAGGGCGCCTTCCCCTACCTCACCAAGGACGGGGTGCCCTTCGACGACTCCGACTACGCGGCGGGGAAGAAGGGCTTCCCGAAGGTCCGGGCGGCCTCCTTCCCGCGCACTCCGCTCGTGCCCGCGGACCGGCGCGCCGCCAAGGTCCCGGCCTGGCTGAACGACCCCGCGATGTACCACAACCGCGGTGACTCCACCTTCGCGGGCGAGTCCGCCGAGCAGGGCGACTTCTCCGGCCTCGACGACCTGTGGACCGAGCGTCCCGAGGTGGTCGGCGGGATGGAGAAGATCTACGAGAAGTGGGTGCGCGACTTCGAGATCGACGGCTTCCGGATCGACACCGTCAAACACGTCGACCTGCCGTTCTGGACGCAGTGGGCCACCGCCCTCGACGCGTACGCCGCCGCGCACGGGCGCTCGAAGTTCTTCATGTTCGGCGAGGTGTACTCCGCGGACCCGGCCGTCAACTCCCCGTACGTCACCCGGGGCCGGCTGGACGCCACCCTCGACTTCCCGCTCCAGGACGCGATCCGCGCGTACGCCGCCCAGGGCGCCGGAGCCGGGCGGCTCGCCTCCGTCCTCGGCGCCGACTACCGGTACACCAGCGACAAGGCCAACGCCTACGAGCAGGTGACCTTCCTCGGCAACCACGACATGGGGCGCTTCGGCTCCTTCCTGAAGCAGGACCGGCCCGGCGCGGGGGAGCAGGAACTGCTCGACCGCTACCGCCTGGCGAACGAGCTGCTGTTCTTCTCCCGCGGCAACCCGGTGATCTACTACGGCGACGAGCAGGGGTTCACCGGCGCGGGCGGCGACAAGGACGCCCGCCAGTCCCTCTTCGCCTCCAAGACGCCCGACTACCTCGATGACGACCAGCTCGGCACGGCGCGCACCCACGCGAGCGACGCCTACGACCCGGGACACCCGCTCTACCGGCAGATCAGCGCCCTCTCGCAGCTGACCAAGGCCCACCCCGCCCTGCGCGACGGCGTCCAGAGCGAGCGCCTCGCCGACGGCTCCGTCTACGCCTTCGCGCGTACGGACCCCCGCACCCGCACCGAGTACCTGGTCGCCGCCAACAACGGCACCGCCCCGCGCACCGTGGAACTCGACGCTCCGGCGGGCGCCGCCTACCGCGTCCTCTACGGCGGCGGGTCCACCACCACCGTCTGGGCCTCCTCCGCGGGCAAGCTCTCCGTCACCGCCCCCGCCCTCGGCAGCGTGGTCCTCATGGGCACCAGCCCGCTCCCCGCCCCCGCCACCCGGCCCGCCGTGACCCTCACCCCGCCCGCCCCCGGTGCCACCGGCACCGTCGAGCTGTCGGCGGACGTCAGCGGCGGCGGCCTCAACCGCGTCGTCTTCGCCACCCAGAGCGGTGACGAGAAGTGGCAGGTCCTCGGCACCGCCGACCACGCCCCCTACAAGGTCACCCAGCAGGTCACCGCCCCCGCGGGCACCCCGCTGCGCTACAAGGCCGTCGTCGTCGACGCCTCCGGCCGAACCGCGAGCGCCCTCGCCGCCTCCGTCGCCGGGCAGGCCCCGGCCCCCGAGGTCCCCACCGCCACCCAGCGCGACTACGCGGTGGTCCACTACCACCGCCCCGACGGCGACTACACGAACTGGCGCCTCTACGCCTGGGGCGACCTGGCCGAGGGTGAAGCCACCACCTGGCCCGCCGGGCACGACTTCACCGGCCGCGACGCGTACGGCGCCTTCGCGTACGTCAAGCTCAAGCCCGGTGCGAGCAGCGTCGGTTACCTGGTCATCGACAAGGACGGGTCGAAGGACGTCGCCGCCGACCGCACCATCGACGTGACGAAGACCGGCGAGATCTGGCTGGAGCAGGGCAAGGAGCCCGCCCGCACCGACCGCCCCGCCCAGCCGCCGCAGGACCAGTCCAAGGCCGTCCTCCACCTGAAGCGCGCCGACGGCGCCTACGACGGCTGGGGCCTGCACGTGTGGACCGGCGCCGCCACCCCCACCGACTGGTCCAAGCCCCTGCTCCCCACCCGCACCGACTCCTACGGCGCCGTCTACGAGGTCCCGCTCGCCCCGGGCGCCACCTCGCTGAGCTACATCCTGCACAAGGGCGACGAGAAGGACCTCCCCACCGACCAGTCCCTCGACCTCAAGGCCACCGGCCACGAGGCCTGGCTGCTCGCCGGGCAGCAGAAGTACCTGCTGCCGCAGCCCGCAGGATCCGCCGCAGCCCTGGACCTCACCAAGGCCGAGGCCGTGTGGATCGACCGCGACACCCTCGCCTGGAACGCGCCGCCCGCCGCCGCGTCCGTCCAGCTCCTGGCCTCCCGCGAGGGCACCGTCAAGGCCGAGGGGGGCGTCCTCACCGGCGCCGAGCGGGCCGCCTGGCTGCGGCTGACCCCGGGCGCCCTGAGCGCCGTACAGAAGCAGAAGTTCCCGCACCTGGCGGCGTACACCGCCTTCACCGTCGACCCGCGCGACCGCGACCGGGTCCGCGAGGCGCTGCGCGGGCAGCTCGTCGCGAGCGCCCGGAGCGCGAACGGCGCCGTCCTCGCCGCCACCGGGGTCCAGCTGGCGGGCGTCCTCGACGACCTGTACGCGAACACGACCCCGCTCGGCCCCACCTTCTCCGCCCGCGGCCCGAAGCTCGCGCTCTGGGCCCCCACCGCCCAGCAGGTCGCCCTCGAACTCGACGGCGGCGCCCGCACCGTCCCCCTGCACCGCGACGACGCCACCGGCGTCTGGTCGGCCGACGGCGACCGCTCCTGGACCGGCAAGCGCTACCGCTACGCGGTGACCGTCTGGGCCCCCAGCGTCCAGCGGGTCGTCCGCAACCTGGTCACCGACCCCTACTCCACCGGCCTGACCACCGACTCGACGTACAGCCTGGTCACCGACCTGGCCGCGGCCGCGCTCCAGCCGCCCGGCTGGCGCGACCTGCGCAAGCCCGCCGCCGTCCCCTTCACCTCGGCCCAGATCCAGGAACTCCACATCCGGGACTTCTCCGTCGCCGACCCCACGAGCAAGCACCCCGGCCAGTACCTGGCCTTCACGGACACCGACTCGGCCGGCATGAAGCACCTGCGCTCCCTCGCCGCCGCCGGCACCTCCTACGTCCACCTCCTGCCGGCCTTCGACATCGCCACCATCCCGGAGAACCCCGCCGACCGCACCACCCCCGCCTGCGACCTCAAGGTCTACGCCCCCGACTCCCCGGAGCAGCAGGCCTGCGTCGCGGCCGCCGCCGCGAAGGACGCCTACAACTGGGGCTACGACCCGCTGCACTACACCGTCCCGGAGGGCTCGTACGCCAGCGACCCGAACGGCACCGCCCGCACCGTGGAGTTCCGCCGCATGGTCCAGTCCCTCAACGGCGCGGGCCTGCGCACCGTGATGGACGTCGTCTACAACCACACCGCGGCCTCCGGCCAGTCGGACCTGTCCGTCCTGGACCGCGTGGTGCCCGGCTACTACCAGCGCCTGCTCGCCGACGGCTCCGTCGCCACCAGCAGCTGCTGCTCCAACACCGCCACCGAGAACGCCATGATGGGCCGCCTCGTCGTGGACTCCGTGGTCACCTGGGCCAAGGAGTACAAGGTCGACGGCTTCCGCTTCGACCTGATGGGCCACCAGCCCAAGGCGAACATCCTGGCCGTGCGCGCGGCCCTGGACCGGCTGACCCCCGCCAAGGACGGGGTCGACGGAAAGAAGATCATCCTCTACGGCGAGGGCTGGAACTTCGGCGAGGTCGCCGACGACGCCCGCTTCGTCCAGGCCACGCAGAAGAACATGGCGGGCACCGGCATCGCCACCTTCTCCGACCGGGCCCGCGACGCGGTCCGCGGCGGCGGCCCCTTCGACGAGGACCCGCGCGTCCAGGGCTTCGCCTCCGGCCTGTACACCGACCCCAATACGGCCACCGCGAACGGCACGCCCGAGCAGCAGCTGGCCCGGCTCCGGCACGCCCAGGACCTGATCAAGGTCGGGCTCACCGGCAACCTGGCGGGCTACACCTTCACCGACGCCACGGGCCGTACGGTCACGGGCGCGCAGCTCGACTACAACGGCCAGGGCGCCGGTTACGCGGCGGCGCCGGGCGACGCCCTCGCCTACGCGGACGCCCACGACAACGAATCGCTGTACGACGCCCTCAAGTACAAGCTCCCGCCCGCCACTTCCCCCGCGGACCAGGCCCGGATGCAGGTCCTGGCGATGGCGACGGCCACCCTCTCCCAGGGCCCGTCCCTCTCCCAGGCCGGGACGGACCTGCTGCGCTCCAAGTCCCTGGACCGCAACTCCTTCGACAGTGGCGACTGGTTCAACGCCATCCACTGGACCTGCGCGGACGCCACCGGCAGCGGCAACGGCTTCGGCCGGGGCCTGCCGCCCGCCGCCGACAACCGCGCGAAGTGGCCGTACGCCACTCCGCTGCTGACCACCCCCGGCCCGTCCTGCACCGACATGACCGGCGCCTCGGCCGCCTACCGGGACCTGCTGGGCATCCGCACCACGGAACCCTCCTTCGCCCTGACCAGCACGGCCGCGGTCCAGGCGCGGCTGGCCTTCCCGCTCGCGGGCCCGGCGGAGACCCCCGGGGTCATCACCATGACCCTCGGCGACCTGGTCGTGGTCTTCAACGCCACGCCCACCGCGCAGCACCAGCGCGTCGCCTCCCTGGCGGGGCGGCCGTACGCCCTGCACCCGCGCCAGGCCGCGGGCGCCGACCCGGTGGCCAAGTCCTCGGCGTACGAGGCCACGACCGGCGAATTCACGGTGCCGGGGCGCACGGTGGCCGTCTTCACCGCGAAGGGAGCCCGCTGAGCCCTCCGGGGGATCACACCACGGTGAGGCGGTCGAGCCGCTTCTCCAGCAGGATCACCCCGTACACCCGCCCGTCCGCGCTCTGCTTGGACGGGAACTCCCCGACCACCCGGTAGCCCGCGTCCTGGTAGTACGCGAGCAGCCGGGGGTTGGTGGAGACGCAGTCCAGCCGCGCCCGCTCCAAGCCGGCCCGGGCGATGCGCCGCTCCGCGTGTTCGAGCAGCCGCCGCCCGGCCCCGGCGGGCGCGGCTTCGCGTTCCACCATCAGCCGGTGCACGTACCCCGCGACCGGCGGCTGTACGCCCCAGGCCTCCTCGTCGGACCACCACAGTTCGTACGCCCCGCACACCCGCCCGTCGGCGTCGGCGCCGATCCACACCTCGCCGTCGCGCATCCGGGCACGGAAGTGCGCGGTGTCCTTCTCGCCCGGCTTCCACTGGTCGATGCCCTGCGCCCGCATCCACGCGGCGGCCTGGTCGTACAGGGCCACCAGCGTGCCGGCGTCCTTCTCCTCGGCCTGCCGGAACAAGATCCCGTCGTCAATGATCACGCGGTCATTATCACCGCGGGCGGGGCACCTGCTGGTCCGGCAGCGCGGGCACGAACGCCGCGAGCCGGTACACCAGTTGACCGAACGGACCGTCCGCGGGCTCGTCCGCGAGGATCCGCATCAGAAGGTCGGCCATCTCCTCGTCGTAGGCGGCGCTCACGGCGGCCAGCGCCGCGAAATCGTGCACCAGCTGGAGCTCCAGCTCGGCGCGCGGGATCCGGCGGCCGTCGAGCCAGATCAGCGCGGTGGACTCGGCGAGCGAGACCCACGAGCGCACGACCAGCTCCAGCCGCGCGGGCGGCCGCTGGACGCGCAGGTGGCTGAGGATCTGCTCGTACGCGGCCTGGCGGACCTCGTCGATCATCGCGTTCGTGCGGGTGGAGCCGACCGCGGGACCGCCGCGCATCAGGGCGGAGAAGCCGGGCCCGTGCTCCTCGACGAAGGCGAAGTACCGGCCCATGACCCGCAGCAGCCGGGCGCCCAGGGGCCCTTCCTGCGGCTCGGTGAAGCGCGCGGCCAACTCGTCGGCGGCCCGCCGCAGCGCGGCCTCGTACAGGCTCAACTTGCCCGGAAAGTAGTGGTAGACGAGCGGCCGCGATATCCCGGCGGCCGCCGCGATCTCGTCGATGGACACGTCGTCGGGCGACCGGTGGCTGAACAGGTCGAGCGCCACCCCGATCAGCTGCTGCCGCCGCTCCTCGACACCCATCCTGCGTCGCACCCCGGTTGTCATGCCAACACCCTACGGGTAGTGCGCGCCTGGCGGCATCCGCTATGTTGAACGCGTTCAACTGAACGTGTTCAACAATCAGGGGCAGGGGGGTGCGGCGATGACCGGCATGTCGGAGGCCGTGACGAGGTTCTGGTACGTCGGAAGGTTCCGCCACCTGCGCCGGCCGCGGCACTCCACCGACCGGATCCACTGGCTGCAGCGGGCGTTGGCCCTCGCCGCCGCGCTGGAGGCGCTCCTCGTCGTCGTGAGCGTGCTGCGCCTGGCCGAGTGGGGCCAGGCCTACACCTGGGCCACCCTGGTGACGGCCGCTGCGGTCGTGGCGCCTGCCTTCCTCGGCGGCCGCCGCGAGGCCTTCGTCGGCACCTGCCTGGCCCTCACCGCCGCCCTCGTCGCGTGGGCCGTGGCGGGCTGCGCGCTGGGCGGGATCTTCTTCCTGCCCGCGGCGCTGCTCCTGCTGTTCGCGGCGCTCGCCGATCCGCGCCGCCGCCCGGTCGGGGCGTGGGTGGCCTGCGTTCCCGGCGTCCTGCTGACGGCGCTCGTGCTCTGCGCCGCCAAGTACCTCCTCCTCGACTGGCGGTAGGCGCGGGCGCGGCGCTACAGGTCCAGGGTCAGGTGCCCGCCCCGGGCCCGGGACACGCACAGCAGCATCGACGTCTCGCGCTCCTCGTCCGTGAGCAGATCGTCGCGGTGGTCCACCTCGCCCGCCAGTACCCCGTGCCGACAGGTGCCGCAGAAACCCTGCTCACAGGAGTACGGGGTGTCCGGCAGCTCCCGGCGGACCGCCGCCAGCGTCGTACTGTCCGCCGGGACCCCGATCGTGCGGCCCGAGCGCCCCAGGGTCACCGTGAACGGCTCCCCGCCCGCCACCCCCGCGGGGGCGAACCGCTCCAGCCGGACCTCCACCCCGGGCGGGGCCACCGCCGTCACCGCCGCCATCAGCGGTTCGGGGCCGCAGCAGTAGACGAGGGTGCCCGCCGGGGCGTGGGAGAGCGGCGTCAGGCCGGGCAGCCCCGCCTCGTCCTCGGGGACCACCGTGACCCGCTCCCCGTACGCGGCCAGTTCCTTCAGGAACGGCATCGACGCCCGCGTCCGCCCGCCGTAGAGCAGGGACCACCGGGCCCCCGCCGCCTCGGCCGCGCGCAGCATCGGCAGGATCGGCGTGATCCCGATCCCGCCCGCGACGAAGACGTACGACGGCGCCGGGAGCAGCGCGAACCGGTTGCGCGGCGGCCGCAGTTCCAGCTCCGCGCCCTCCGCCAGCCGCGCGTGCGCCTCGCGCGAACCGCCGCGCCCGTCCTCGACCAGCCGGATCGCGATCGAGTAGCGGCCGGGGACCGCCGGGTCCCCGCACAGCGAGTACGAGCGCACCAGCCCCGACGGCAGCGTGATGTCGATGTGCGCGCCCGGGGCCCAGGCGGGCAGCTCCGCCGATTCCAGGACCAGTTGGAGCACCCCCTCGGCCGGCTCCGTACGCGAGACGATCACCGCGCGCAGGCTCCGGCGCGGCGAATACCCGGACACCGGGTGCTCCAGAGCCGGCAGCGGCCACAGCGGCGAGCGCTCGATCCGGCGCCGCAGAGCCCGCCGGGCCAGCCAGGCGGCGCCGGCCGCGGCGGTCACCGTGGCCGCGCGCCGCATCACCGGGCACCGCCGTTCGCGCCCGGCGAGGAGGCCAGGTATGCCGCGGCCTGGGCCGTCGAACCCTCCTGCGAGGGGTGGTACGTACGGGACAGATAGGAGGGGATCGACTTCAGCATCGCGCCCGTCGAGGGCAGGACGCCCTGCTGTCCGGCCCGGAAGAACTGGCCGAAGGAGGCCTTGGCGCGCGGCAGGGCGGGGTCGTTCTCCATGAAGAAGCGGGCGCCGCGCTGCCACAGGAACACCAGTGCGGTGAAGGCCGTCGCCCAGGTCCTGGCCCGGCGCCGGTAGCCGCCGTCGATGTGCATGAACAGCTCGAAGGCCACCGCCCGGTGCTCGACCTCCTCCGCGCCGTGCCAGCGCAGCAGGTCCAGCATCACCGGGTCCGCGCCCCGCCGGTCCAGCTCGTCGGCGTTGAGGATCCAGTTGCCGAGGAAGGCGGTGTAGTGCTCGATCGCCGCGATCGTCGCCACCCGCTCCTTGAGCCACCACTCGCGGGCCCGGCCCGGCGGCAGCGTGCGGTCCCCGAGCAGCTTCTCGAAGAGCCAGTCCACCTGCGCGGTGTAGGGGGTGGGGTCCAGGCCGAGCCGCTTGAGGTGGGGGAGCACGTCGTCGTGGGCGGCCGCGTGCATCGCCTCCTGGCCGATGAAGCCGATCACGTCCGCCCGCAGCCGCTCGTCCGTGATGTACGGGAGCACCTGCTTGTACACGTGTACGAACCAGCGTTCGCCCGCCGGGAGCAGCAGGTGCAGCACGTTCATGGTGTGCCCGGCGAACGGGTCGCCCGGCAGCCAGTGGAGCGGGGTGTTCTCCCAGGAGAAGGACACGTTCCGGGCCTTGAGCGGTATGTGCTCCGACGCCACGGGTGCGGGTGCAGGTGCGGACGGCGTATTAGACATGGCGTCAATGTACTGATGGGTAGTGCCCGCGCAACACCCCCGTGCACCACCCCGGTGCACCGATTCCACCGCAGCGCGCGCCGGGGCTGCCACCGCGGCGCGCGCCGGGCCACCGGCGCCGCTCGTGCCGGGGCTACCGCAGGACACCCGCCTTCGTGCCGTCCGTCAGCTTTCCGGACAGCTCCACCTGCGCCCCCTCCGGCGCCTTCACCGCCAGCCGGTTCCCGGTCGCCGACCCCGTGGCCCCGCCCGACACCGACAGGGACGCGAACTGCGCGGTGCCCGCGGCCAGGACGTACCAGTGGCCGCCCTGCGACTTCCACAGCACGCCCGCCAGCACCCGCGGCTCCCGCGGCCCGCACGCCGGGGAGCCCTCCGCCTTGGCCGCCTGCGCCGCCACCGGCGCGCCCGGCGCCAGGAACTGCGCCTGCACCCGGTCCGCCGCGCCCCGCCAGGTCTCGGCCCGGGTGCACAGCCACTCCGCCGTACCGTTGTTCTCGGGCAGCGGCTGGCGCGCGTACGCCCACGAGTTGACCGTACGCACCCCGTGCGAGCGGACCGCCGGGAGCAGGCACGCGATCCGCGACCACTCGCTCAGCTCCGCCGCCTGCGTCACGTCCCGCGCCGCGCCCGGGGCGCCCGACGTCAGCCGGGCCGGGGTCAGTTCACCCAGGTCCGTCACCAGCCGGGGCCCGGCGGCCGTCTCCAGCGACAGCGCGTTCCAGGCGGTACAGGAACCCCCCGGAGCCGGACCCGCCACCGGGGCGGTCATCCCCTCCGGGGTCAGCCGCAGCGGGGTCGGCGCGTCGGCGGGCTTGAGCAGGTCCCGTACGGACGCCCCCGTCACCCAGGGCGCCGTCAGGTACCGGACGTTGCCGTCGACCCGGCTCAGCACCAGCGCGGTCGCCGACTCCGCCGCCGCCCCGTCGGTCCGGGCGAAGTCCAGGGCCGCACCGGCGGTGCCGGACAGCGGCTCCGCGTACCGCACCACGCGCAGCCCGTCGTACATCAGCACCACGACCGCCTGGTCCACCGCGCCCGCGAACAGCAGCTGCGGCGGGCCCATCGGCGGGCCCGACGGGGTGCCCGGGGTCGCCGAGACCACCACGGACGCGCCGGGGCGGGCCCACACGGCCAGCGCGCGGCGCAGCAGCTCCGTGTCCTGCGTGCGGTCGCCCCGCGCGGGCCAGACCGCGAAGTCGGCGCGGTCGGCGCTGCGCCAGTCCGCGGCGCCCGCCCGGGTCACCTTCGCCGGGTCCAGGGCCTGCTCGGCGGCCGCGTTACGGGCATACGCGGGGGCGGCGGCGCCATCGGAACCCCAGCCTCCGCCCGGCAGCCCGAGCAGCGCCCCGCACACCAGCAGCGCGGCGCCCGCGGCGAGGGAGCCCCGCACCCAGCGGCGGCGGCGCAGCAGGTCCGTGGGGCGGGCCTGCAGCACGCAAGGATCGAACTCCGGGGAGGCGAACAGGGCGTCGTTCTCCGGCCCCCCGGCACCGGCGAGCGCGGCCTCCGGGTCCACCACCCCGGCCTCGGTCAGCACCAGCACCACCTCCGAGCCGTCCAGCCGCTCCAGCGCGCGCAGCGCACAGGCGGCGCGGGCGGGGCCGTCGAGGGTGGCCAGCCACTGGTCCAGCGCCAGCTCCTCGGCGCCGCCGGAGCGCGGGAACAGCCGCAGCCCCCAGACCTGCGGCAGCGCGGGGGGCAGCTGCGCGCGGCGCGGCAGGGACCGGAAGGTCAGCGGCAGCCCGGCCTCCAGCGCGGCGCGCAGCACCCGCAGCCGGACGTAGGCGTACCCGGCGTCGGTGCCCGCGTCGGCGTCCTGGCCGCCGCGCTGGAACGGTACGAGGCCCTGCGCGCCGGAGGCCTCCCGGCCGCGCGGCAGAGCCCGCTGGACCAGTGCGTGCGCGGTCAGCACCCGGCGGTTGCGCCCGAGCGCGGGCGGCAGCACGAGGTAGGCGAGGCGCACCAGCCGTGGATAGTGCTCGACGATGGCGGCCTCGGCGCGCTCGACGTCGACCCCGGCGTCGAGGGGGTGCGGGCGGGGGCGGGTGGCGGTGTCCGGCGCAGTCACGTTCAGCAGAACGAGCGAATCCCCGTATGGTCACCCGCCCACCCGGCCCAACCCGCCCCGCAGGCCCGGCCCGGGGCCGGCCATCCCAGCCCCGCCGACGTGTGAGGCCCCTCGGGCGGGGCCATCTCAGCCTCGCCGGCGTTTGAGGCCCCCCGGGCGGGGCCGCCCCAGCCTCGCCGGCGTGTGAGGCCCCTCGGGCGGGGCCATCTCAGCCTCGCCGGCGTGTGAGGCCCCTCGGGCGGGGCCATCCCAGCCTCGCCGGCGTGTGAGGCCCCTCGGGCGGAGCCATCCCGGCCCCGCCGACGTGTGGGGCGACCCCCTGGGCGGGGCCATCTCAGCCTCGCCGGCGTTTGAGGCGCGGGTCTGGGCGGAGCCCAGGGGGTGGCTACGGCCTCGTCGGCGTTTGAGGCGGGCCACCGGGCGGGGGGCGGGTCAGGTGGTGAGGCGGGTGCGGAGGGCGGAGACCGTGTCGTCGGAGACGCCCAGGCCTTCGCGGACGTACTTCTCCATCGACCCGTACCGCACCGCCACCTCATCCAACGCCGCCGCCAGGTACTCCGGCACGACCCCGATCAGCGCCAGCGCGATCTCCGGGTCGCCACCCGCCGCGGTGAAGCCCTCGATCAGCGGAGCGAAGGCGGCCCGCACGGCCGGGTTGACCGAGAGGTACTCCGCCATCAGCGTCTCCTCGTCCGCCCCGAGCAGCGAGAGGACCACCGTCGCCCCCCACCCGGTCCGGTCCTTGCCCGCCGTGCAGTGGAACAGCAGCGGCCCCGACTCCTCGTCCGCCAGCGCCGTCAGCAGCATCCGGTACGCCGCCTGCCCCGAGGAGGAGCTGACGAAGGAGCGGTAGGTCTCGGCGAACAGGGCCTGCGCCTTGCCGCCGCCCAGGTGCTTCTCCGCCACCGCCGGGTCGGACAGCAGGTCCTTGAGCTGCGCGGCGGCCGGCATGCGACCCGAGTTCACCTTGTCGGCCAGTACGTCGCCCACCAGCATCCGCACCCCCTCCGGCACCACGTCCGGGTGGTCGGCGCGCTCCGCGTCGGTGCGGAAGTCGATGACCGTCCGCAGCCCCAGGGCCGCCACCGCGGGATCCGCGGCGAGGTCGAGCCGGTCGAGCTGGCCGGAGCGCAGCACCAGACCGGGCCGCACCGTGCGGCCACCGGCTGTGCGGGTGCCGCCGAGATCGCGGAGGTTGGCGACGGTGGTGGACTGGGTGACGGACATCGTGGGCAACTCCAACGTGGGACGGGCGACTGGATTCTTAGCCTATTTTCGGATGTTTTGGGCGTGAAAGGTAATCGTCGGCCAGCGAGAGCCCGACCCCGATGCCCAGCGCCGCCAGGTGCCCGGCGTCCGTGAAGGTCCGCTCGCGCCGCAGCACCGGCCGCAGGCCCAGCGCCAGCAGCCCCGCCCGGGCGACGCCGCGCACGGCCCCGCGCGGCAGCGCCGAGGTGAGGGCCCCCAGGACCGCGTTGAAGCCGTAGCTGGTCCCCACGTCCACCGCCCCCCGGGCCTGCGGCCCGGCCCGGCGCACCCGCAGCGTTCCGTAAACGAGCAGCGTGGCCCCGGCGTGCCCGAGCAGGAACACCCCAGCGGTCCACCAGACCCCGTACGCGTACTCGGCGTACCCGAGGACGGCGAGCAGCAGCAGCGCGTAGGGGAGCGGCATCGGCTCCTCCACGACGAAGGCACTGCTCAGCAGGGTCTCCCAGCGCCCGGCGGCGAGATTGTCGACATTGGTCGAGCAGCCCCGCAGCACCCGCTCGCGCTCCCGCTCGTCCAGGCGCTCCAGCGCGTACGCGCCGAGCTGCACCCCGCCGGCGTAGACCGGCCCCAGCAGTAGTGGATTCACCCGATCATGATCGGCCATGGGTGCGTGGCCCGCACAGCCGGTACCGGCGTTCCCCGCCCGCCGGCCGGGTGGGAACATGTTCGGACCATGTCACCTGCTCCCGCGCCGATGCGCCGTACGCGGGCCGCGATGTTCGCGGCGGTGTGTGTGGCATTGGCTGCTCTGGGGCATTCGTACATGTCTGGCCATGACATCCCGCTTCCGGGGCTTCTGACCGCTTTCGGGGTGACCGGCGCCCTCGCCTGGCTGGGCGCCGGGCGGCGCCGCGGGGGCGTGGCCATCGGGGGCGCGCTGATCGCCGTCCAGGGCGTGCTCCACCTCCTCTTCTCCGCGATGGGCGAGCCGCACCGGACCCCCACGGCGACTCCGGCGCAGGCCCACGGGCACGCGGACATGGCCGGGATGACCTCCCTGGCCGATATGCCGTCCATGCCGTCCATGCCGTCCATGCCGTCCATGCCGTCCATGCCGGAGATGCCCGGGATGGCCTCCATGGCCGACATGGATCACGGTGCCGGCGCGGACGCCATGTCAGGCATGGCGTCCATGCCCGGGATGCCCGGGATGCCCGGCATGGACGCCATGGCCGGGCACGGCGGGCTCGGCATGATCGCCGCCCACGTGCTCGCCGCACTGTTCTGCGCGGTCTGGCTCGCCTGGGGCGAGGCCGCCGTCTTCCGGCTCGCCCGCGCCCTGGGGGCGCTCGCCGTGGTCGCGGCCGCGCCGCTGCGCCGGGCGCTGGGGCTCGTACGGGCGCACCGCCCCCACACGCCCGCCCGCCTCGCGCGCCCCCGCACTCCCGAGCCGCCGCGCGCGCTGCGCGGGGCCGTCCACGCCTTTGACGCCGTCAGGCGGGGACCGCCCGGGCCTTCGTTCACCCGCGCCACGGCCCCCGGCCGTCCTGCCTGCGCCTGACCGGCGATCCGGCGAGACCTGGGGCCGGTTTCCCCATGTCTTCGCCAACCCCTAGGACCGTCATGTCCATTGAGGAAATCAGGGACAGCCATGTCCCTGCACCCGCCACCACCGCCCCTGCACCCGCCACCACCGCCACTGCTCCGGCCGCCGAGCCCGGCCCCACCCCCGGGACCCGCCGGCGCGGCGCCTGGGCGGCCGTGCGCCCGCTCGTGCTGCGCATGCACTTCTACGCCGGGCTGCTGATAGCACCGCTGCTCTTCGTCGCCGCCGCGACCGGGCTGATGTACGCCCTCTCCTTCCAGGCGGAGAAGGTCGTCTACTCCGACGAGCTGACCGTCGCCCACGTCGGCGAGCGCGTACTGCCGCTCAGCGAGCAGATCGGCGCCGCCAAGGAGGCCGCGCCCCGGGGCGAGGTCACCGCGGTCTGGCCCGCACCCGAGGCGGACGCCACCACCCGGGTCATCATGAAGAGCCCGGGGCTCGCGGACGGCGAGACGCTCACCGTCTTCGTCGACCCCTACACCGGTGAGGTGCGCGGCCGGCTGACCACGGCCGGGGACGCGCTGCCGCTGCGGGCCTGGCTCAGCGAGTTCCACTCCAACCTCCAGCTCGGCGAGACCGGGCGCAACTACAGCGAGCTCGCCGCGAGCTGGCTCTGGGTCGTCGCGCTCGGCGGGCTGGCGCTGTGGACAGGCCGGGCGCGCAAGCGTCGGGCGGACCTCGTCCGTCCGGACCGCAAGGCCACCGGGCGACGCCGGACGCTGTCGTGGCACGGCACCGTCGGCCTGTGGGCCGTGGTGGGTCTGGTGGCCCTGTCGGCGACCGGTCTGACCTGGTCGAAGTACGCCGGTGAGAACATCGGGCAGCTCCAGGACCGGCTCGGCGGCGCCACCCCGTCCGTGTCCGCGAAGCTCAAGGGCGGCGCCGACGACGGCGGTGACGAGCACGCCCAGCACCAGATCGACGCCAACGGCCAGATGATCATGCCGGTCGGCCCGGACGTCGGGATCGACAAGGCCGTCGAGGCCGCCCGCGCGGCCGGGGTCACCGAACAGCTCCAGGTGACCCTGCCCGCCCAGGGCAAGGGGTACGTCATCAAGGAGCGGGACCGCACGGTCCCGGTCCACCTCGACGCGGTCTCCGTCGACCCCGCCAACGGCGCGGTGATGGACGAACTGCGGTTCGCGGACTACCCGTTGCTCGCCAAGCTGACCCGGTTCGGCATCGACGGGCACATGGGGCTGCTGTTCGGCCTGGTCAACCAGCTCGCGCTCGCGGCGCTCGCCCTCGCGCTGATGTTCCTGGTCTTCTGGGGCTACCGCATGTGGTGGCTGCGCCGGCCGACCAAGGACCGCGCGCTGTCCGTGGGCCGTGCCCAGCCGCGCGGGGCCTGGCGGAAGGCGCCGGTGACGGTGCTGCTGCCGCTGGCCGCCGTCACGGCCGTGGTCGGCTGGTTCGTGCCGCTGCTCGGGATCAGCCTGCTGGGGTTCCTGGCGGTGGACATGGTGCTCGGCGCCCTGGCCCGCCGGAAGGCGCCCGCCACCGCTGACCCGGCCTAGCCGAGGCCTGGCCGAGGCCTGGCCGTCTGGCGCACGACGAACGGTGGACCCGTGCCTCCCCTCGCGAAGCACGGGCCCACCGTCGGTACCAGTCTCAGTTCACTTGCGCCGACCGCGCACGAGCGCTCAGGGGGCGTACTTGTAGCCCACCCGGCGCACGGTCTGGATGGCGCCGCGGTGCGCCGTGCCCAGCTTGCGGCGCAGCCGGGCGATGTGGACGTCCACGGTCCGGCCGTCGCCGACATGGCCGTAGCCCCACACGGTGGTGACCAGCTGGTCACGGCTGTGCACCCGGTGCGGATGCGCCACCAGGTGCGCCAGCAGCTCGAATTCCAGGTACGTCAGGTCCAGCACCTCGCCGTCGACCTCCGCCGTGCGCTGCTCGGAGTCGATCCGGACGAGCGCGTCGCCGGTGATCGCCGAAGCCGCGGCCGGGACGCCCGGGCCGTAGGAGGCCGGCGCGAAGGGAGCCGTGCCGAAGGGAGGCGCGCCGAGGGGGGAGGGCGCGAGGGCGAGCTGCGGCTGCTGGTGATCGGCCGGTACGAGCACCAGGTAGCCCACCATCGGCGGCTGGCCCGGCAGCGTCGGCACGGTGTGCTGGGGCGCGGGCAGCCAGGTCGCGCCGGGCGGCAGGAAGTCCACCACGCGGGCGACCTCGTCCCGGTCGACGGCGCGCAGCCGGTGGCGGGCGGCGGGAGCCGTACTGGGCGGGTAGGGGCGGTGCGCGGTCGCGGTGGAGGCAGCGGTGGAGAAGGAACGGGTGCTCGTCATGAGTGGTCAGCTCTTTCACGCGGGGAGTCGGCAGGAGACGTGCGTCGTCGTACCGCGCAGACCGAAGGCCTTCGGGAAGGTCTGGTGCAGAGGTTCCGGAAGGCTTTAGAGGGCCGGCGCGTTCTTCGCGCGGCAACACACCCGGTCGAAGTCGTGATCCTGACGGGAAGGCCAGAACGGCTCGAGGTCGCTGCGACCTGTCGAGGAGTTGTGCGGGTAGCCGGCCATGCGGCCATTCAAGCAGATGTCGCGGGCCCGGGGCAGGTCCCGTCTCACTTGCTGGATCGGAATCTCAAATTCCGCGATCATGGCCGCACAGCACCCGCCCAATACCGGACAAACAGTCAGCGCGTCAGCCGCTTCCGCCAGTCCAGCCCGGTCACGCGTATCGCATCCTGGGCGGATCCTTCCCAGCGCCACTCCAGCCCCACCGCGTCCAGAGCGGCGGTCACCTCCCGGCCCACGGCCACGGTGAGCTCGCCGCTCTCCTCCTCGCCCTCATCGCTCTTCCCGCTCTCCTCGCCCTCCGGAGCGAAGCCCCCGTACAGCAGGAAGAGGTCCCCGCCCTGCGCCGCGCCCTCGGTGCACTGGCTGTGGAAGAACACGAACCCCCGCGCGTCCTCGGCCCCGTCCCCCCGGATCTCGGCCAGACCGCAGCCACGGCAGCAGGCGAAGTTCTCCCGGGCCGTGATCCCCGAGGCCTCCAGCGCCGCGAACGCCCGGGACACCCGGTCGGGATCGGTCTCGCCCTCCCAGTCCACCTGCTCCGCGAGCCGCTCCCGCCACAGCCGCACCGCCAGGGCCTGGGCCTGCGCGGCGGAGACCGGGCGGACCTGGTCCGCGCCCCTGCCGGTCACCAGGTAGTCCTCGGCCAGCTCGGCCAGTTCCTCCCGCCCGGCATAGCCGCAGCGCAGCGACAGCCGGAGCCGCTCCTCCAACTGCTCGCGCACGGCGGCGTCGAGCGGCGGCGGCGGCTCCTCCGCGGGGAAGGACACCCGCTCCCACCGCGCACCCAGCTCCCACCCCTCGTCCTCGCGGGCCCAGCCCGTCATCACCGCGGCGACCTCGGCGGCGGTGCGCGGATGGGCGCGGAAGTGCCGGTCGGCGGAGCCGTCCCGGTACTCCAACTGGTAGGCCTCGGGACCGCCGTCCTCCCCCTCGTGCCAGACCTGTATGTAGACGTCGGGGTCGCTCGGGATCCGCTCGACGATGAGGAAGTGGTCCCCCTCCGCGCCGATGCGCTCCGCCAGCCGCGCCAACTCCCCGGGCACGGGCCGCACATAGGCCTCGCCGCGCTCGGTCTCGATCCTGATCGCCATCGCTGTCCCCGTCATGAGAACCACCGTGGCACAGCCCACTGACAACGGCGCCGCCGGGCCCGGGAGGGCTCGGCGGCGCCGTTGTCAGTGCTCGTCTGGTGCGGGGCGGGCCCGGACCGGACCGGTCCGTCGGACCGGACCGTCGGGTCGGACCGGTCCGTCGGATCAGATCAGGCCGTCCTTCTCCAGGGCGGTGCAGCAGGTGTCCACGATCAGGCGGGTCACGACGTACGGGTCGACGTTCGCGTTCGGACGGCGGTCCTCGATGTAGCCCTTGCCGTCCTTCTCCACCTGCCACGGGATGCGGACCGACGCGCCGCGGTCGGAGACGCCGTAGCTGTACTCGTTCCACGGGGCGGTCTCGTGCAGGCCGGTCAGCCGCTCGTCGATGCCCGCGCCGTAGTGCTTGACGTGGTCCAGCGGCTTGGAGCCCTCGCCCAGGGACTCGCACGCGCAGATGATCGCGGCGTACTCCTCGCGCATCTTCTTCGTCGAGAAGTTGGTGTGCGCGCCCGCGCCGTTCCAGTCGCCCTTGACCGGCTTCGGGTTGAGGGTCGCCGAGACGTTGAAGTCCTCGGCCGTGCGGTAGAGCAGCCAGCGCGCGATCCACAGCTGGTCGGAGACCTCCAGCGGACCGACGGGGCCGACCTGGAACTCCCACTGGCCGGGCATGACCTCGGCGTTGATGCCGGAGATGCTCAGGCCCGCCGCGAGGCAGTGATCGAGGTGCTTCTCGACGATCTCGCGGCCGAAGATCTCGTCCGCGCCCACGCCGCAGTAGTAACCGCCCTGGGCGGCGGGGAAACCCCCGACGGGGAAGCCGAGCGGGCGGATCCCGTCGAAGAAGGTGTACTCCTGCTCGATGCCGAAGATCGGCTCCTGCGCGGCGTGGGCCTCGGCGACCGGGCGCAGCAGGGCGCGGGTGTTCGACTCGTGGGGAGTCATGTCGATGTTCAGTACCTCGCACAGGACGAGGAGGTTGTCACCGCCGCGGATCGGGTCCGGGCACGAGAAGACCGGCTGGAGCACCCGGTCGGAGGCGTGGCCCTCGGCCTGGTTCGTGCTCGATCCGTCGAAGCCCCAGATCGGCAGGTCGTCGCCGTCCGACATGATCTTCGTCTTGGAGCGAAGCTTGGCCGTCGGCTCGGTGCCGTCGATCCAGATGTACTCAGCCTTGTAGCTCACGGGACCGTCCTCAGACTCTGCGGGCACTGCGATGACTGCGGTGATGACCGCAGCGTGCCCGCTCGCGATTTCCCTTCCGTTGCCCGTGTGTGAACCCCGTGTTACCGGCGTTTACGGCGCTGGTCGGGCGGGCTGTGCGGGCTGTGCGGGCGCGACGTACGGGCGGGGGTGACGCGCGCGGGGGTGTGGCGACGGGGTTCGTCCGGGCGGCGGCCGCGTGGGGCAGACTGGGCGCGTGAGCATTTCGTATGATTTGACTTCCGCAAGCGGCGACTCCGGCCTGCCCGGCGGGCGCCTTCCCCGAGTGGGCCTCCTCGGTACGGGCCCCTGGGCCCACCGCACCCACGCCCCCGCCCTCGCCGCGCACACCGGTTCCGAGTTCGCCGGAGTGTGGGGCAGGCGCCCCGAGGCCGCCGCCGAACTGGCGGACCGGTTCGGGGTGAAGGTGTACGAAGACCCCGACGCGCTGTTCGCTGACTGTGACGCCGTGGCCTTCGCCCTGCCCCCCGACGTCCAGGCCCCGCTCGCCGTCCGGGCCGCGGCCGCCGGATGCCACCTGCTCCTCGACAAACCGGTCGCCACCGACGTGGACCAGGCCCGCGCCGTCGCCGACGCGGCCGCCCGGCACCAGGTCGCCTCCATCGTCTTCCTCACCCTGCGCTTCGCCCAGCCGACGGCGCGGTGGGTCGACGAACAGGCCGCCCGCGACGGCTGGTTCACCGCCAGCGCCCACTGGCTCGGTGCGGTCTTCCCGCCCGACGGCACGCCCAGCGCCTACGCCGACTCGCCCTGGCGCAAGGAGAAGGGCGGCCTGTGGGACGTCGGCCCGCACGCCCTGTCCGTCCTCATTCCGGTCCTGGGCGACGTGGTCCACATCAGCGCCACCCGCGGCCCCTCCGACGTCGTCCAGCTGGCCCTGCGCCACACCTCCGGCGCGGCCAGCACGGCCACCCTCAGCCTGGGCGCCCCCACCGCCGCCGCCGGGGTGGGCCTGGAGCTGCGCGGCGCGGCCGGGGTCCACGGCCTCCCGGACTGGAGCGACGTACCGGGTGCGTACGGTCGCGCCCTGGACGCCCTCCTGGACTCGGCGCGCACGGGGGTCCCCGACTCCCGGGACGCGGCCTTCGGGGCCCGGCTGACGGAGATCCTGGCGGAGGCGGAGGCGCAGACGGGCCCGGAGTAGGCGGGCCCGGGGGAGGCGGGCCCGGGGGAGGTGCAGCCCTGGCCCGAGTACTCCCGGCTACTTGATGAGCGCGTTCGCCACGATGATCACCAGCCCGATCGTGGCGTCCGCTGCTCCGATCAGCATCGCCGAGGCCAGCCGGTAGCCGACCCGGAGCGCGACCAGCGACCCCCACGCGAACAGCAGCGCCGTGTTCAGCCCGAGCCCGACCGCCGTCACCCCGTACGAGTCCCAGTGGGTCGCCCCGGACAGCACCAGCAGGAGCACGGTGGGCAGGGTGGCCGCGATCATCGGCCACTCGTGGAACAGCGCCAGGCCCAGCAGCCGCCAGCGGTGGCCGGCCGAGCCGTCCTGGTGGGTGGTCATGTGGTGCGAGTACCCGTGCGCGAGAGCGGCGGTCGCGGCGGTCACGAGCACCCAGCTGGCGTCGTAGTACGGGGTGTACGTGCCCCCCTTCTGGTCCAGCGCGGCCAGCAGCCCACTGGCCAGCACCGTCCCGTACACCCCGCCGAACATCCAGTCGGCGCCCCGGCGGGGGCGGGGGAGCGGCGGCGGGGACGCGGGCCCGGGCTCGGCGGAGGGCGGCGGCGGAGGCGAGGGCGGGGGCGCGGCAATGTCGCTCATGGTGGTCCTTTTGTGGGTAGAGGTCCCCTTTGTGGTGGTCAGCGTACGAGGTCGGGCGTAGGGAACGGATGGGTGCGGCCGGGCTGCGGCCGGGCTGCGGCCGGGTTGCGGCCGCCTAGCCGTACCGGTCGAAGAGGGCCCGGAGGTACCCCTCCAGCCGCCCCGTCAGTACCGCCGGCGTCAGATCGGTGCGGCCCAGCTCCCGCCAGGGCACGGCCACCTTCTCGGCGTCCGGCGCGAAGGCCAGCGCGTCCAGCAGCCGCCAGTAGAGGTGCGCGGCGCGGTCCTCGGCCAGGGCGCCTCCCGCCGCCGTGTACCGGTCGGCGAAGGCGAGGCCCGCCGGGACGCCGTGCAGCAGGGCCAGGGCCGTCGAACAGTGGGCCACGTCCAGGTCGGCCGGCCCCCAGGAGGTCTCCACCCAGTCGACGACCCCGCTGATCCGCGTCCGCGCGCCGCTCCCCGTGAAGAGGACGTTCCCGGGGTGGAAGTCCCGGTGCAGGAAGCAGGACCGGTGCTCCGGCGGGTCCCGGCGGATGACGTCCACGGCCCGCTCCCACAGGTCCGGCCGCCGGGTGTCCTCGGGCGTCCGCACCCGCTCGGGAGCGGTCCACGCCTCGTAGGCGCGGGGCCGCGCCGCCGCCGTCACCGGCAGGCGGTGGACGCGCACCAGCTGACGGGCCAGCAGCCCGGCACGCCGGTCGGCGTCCGCGTCGTCCATGCGGACGGTCCCGGGCAGCAGGGTCATCAGCAGGGACGGGTGGTCGCAGTGGCGCGCCGTCGCGTCCACGGCCACGAGCCGGGCCGCGGGGACGTCCGTACCCTCCAGCAGGCGCAGGACGTCCGCCTCGCGTCGCAGCAGGCCCTCCGCGTGCCGGACGTAGAACGGCTTGACGAAGGAGCGCAGCACGAGCGTGCGCCGCCCGCCGGGCCCGACGACGTCGACTCGGCGCATGTCCGAGGTCCAGCCGCCGCGCAGCCGCCCGGCCGCCTCGATGCGCTCGCCCTCGGACAGCGCACCGGCCACCCAGGCCCGGGTGGCGTCCCAGTCCGGTCCGCCCGGGGTACCGCCGGTCCGCTCGGTCCGCCCGCCAGGCCCGCTCGGCTCGGTCTGCTCGGTCCGCCCGCTCTCCGAGGTCATCGCGCGTGCGCGTCCAGCCAGGGGCGGTGGCCCGGGCCGGTCGGGTGGGTGCCGGTCACGGCCATGACCACCGAGTAGAGGCTGGTCTCCGCCGTGATGAAGAGACGGTTGCGCTTGGCCCCGCCCCAGGCGATGTTGGACACCGGCTCGGGGATGTTGAGGCGCCCGATCCGGGTGCCGTCGGGGTCGTAGCAGTGCACCCCGTCGCTCATCGCCGCCGCCCAGAGCCGGCCGCCGTCGTCGAAGCGGAGGTTGTCGAAACGGGCCTTGCCGTCGGCCCCGGCCTCGGCGAAGACCTTGCCGTCCGAGAGGGTCCCGTCCTCGCGCACGTCGAAGACCCGGATGAAGCCCGCGCGGGTGTCGGAGACGAAGAGCCGCGTCTCGTCGGGCGAGAAGACGAGGCCGTTCGGGGCACCGAAGCCGTCGGCGGCCAGGCGGACTTCGCCGGTGACGGGATCGATCCGGTAGACGTTGTTCGCGCCGATCTCGCTCTCGGCGCGGTGGCCCTCGTAGTCGCTGGTGATGCCGAAGTCCGGGTCGGAGAACCAGATGGAGCCGTCGGAGCGCACCGTCGCGTCGTTCGGGCTGTTCAGGCGCTTGCCCTGCCAGCGGTCGGCCAGGACGGTGATCGTGCCGTCGTGTTCGGTCCGGGTCACCCGGCGGTTGCCCTGCTCGCAGGTGATCAGGCGGCCCTCGCGGTCGAGGGTGTTGCCGTTGGTGTGCCCGGCGGAGCGGCGGAAGACGCTGACGTCGCCGGTCTCCTCGTCCCAGCGCAGCATCCGGTCGTTGGGGATGTCGCTCCAGACCAACTGCCGCCAGGCGGGCAGGTAGAGGGGCCCCTCGGCCCAGCGGCAGCCGGTGTACAGGACTTCCAGGCCGTCATCGCCGTTCATGCACCTGCCGGTACGGAACCGCTCGTCGAACATCTCGTACAGCGCGGGGCGCTCGCTGGTCATGTGCGTCCATCCCATCCTGGCGCGGGGGCTGAATATTCTTCGGTGATGGAGCAAGATTGCAGGATGGGGTGCGGCCTCCGCAAGATCAATTCGAATGTGAGTGGTGAATGTGTGAGTGGTGAATGGTGGATCGATTCATGGGTCACAGGCCTCGATGGAGGGTGGACAGCGTGGCGGCCAGAACCTCCACCGCCTCCCCGAACCCCCGGTCGCCCAGGCCCGCATAGCCCACGACCAGGCCTTCCCGGGAGTCCTCGGCGGCCGAGGGGTGGCGGTACTCCGACAGCCCGTCCAGCAGGAGTCCCGCCTTCCGCGCGGCCGCGAGGGTCACGGCCTCGGTCCCCGGGGGGAGTTCGAGGACCGCGTGCAGGCCCGCCGCGATGCCCGTGACCCGGACCCCCGGGGCGCGCCGCGCCACGGCGGTGGCCAGGTGGTCGCGGCGGGCGCGGTAGCGCTGGCGCATGCGGCGGACGTGGCGGTCGTACGCGCCCGAGTCCAGGAAGTCGGCGAAGGTCAGCTGGTCCACCGCGCTCGTCCACGACTCCCGCAGCCCCTTCGCCGCCACCACCTGCGCGGCCAGGGCGTCGGGCAGCACCAGCCAGCCCAGCCGGAGCGCGGGGGAGAGGCTCTTGCTCAGCGAGCCCGCGTAGACCACCTGGTCCGGGGCCAGGCCCTGGAGGGCGCCGACGGGCTTGCGGTCGTAGCGGAACTCCCCGTCGTAGTCGTCCTCCAGGATCACGCCCCCGGTGGCCCGCGCCCACTCGACGGCGGCCGTCCGGCGGCCCGGGAGCAGGGGGCCGCCGGTCGGGAACTGGTGGGCCGGGGTGAGCAGGGCCGTACGCGCCCGGGCCGGGAGGGCGTCCGTGCGGGCGCCGTCCTCGTCGATGGGGACGGCGTGCGGACGCACGCCCGCGGCGGCCAGGATCCCGTGGTGGAACGGCAGCCCGTACGCCTCCACCGCCCAGTCCCGGGGCCGCAGCCCCGCGAGCAGCCGCAGGCCGTTGGCGAAGCCCGCGCAGACGACGATGTGCTCCGCGTCGGTACGCACCCCACGCGCCCGGGCCAGGTACTCGGCCAGCGCCCGCCGCAGCTCGGGGCGCCCGCGCGGATCACCGGGCCCGAAGGCCTCGGCCGGGGCCCCGGCCAAGGCCCGGCGGGCACTCGCGGACCAGGCGCCCCGCGGGAACGATGCCGGGTCCGGCTTGCCCTGGGTCAGGTCGAACCGGTGCGCCCGGGGCGCGGCCGACGGCCCGGGCGCGGGACGCGCGGGGCGCACCGGCATCCCCTCCGCGACCCGGGTGCCGGAGCCCTGCCGGGCGGTGAACCACCCCTCGGCCACCAGCTCGGCGTACGCGTCGGCGACCGTGCCCCGGGCCACCCCGAGGTCGGCGGCGAGCGACCGGTACGGCGGCAGCCGCGTCCCGGCCGCGAGCCGCCCGCCCCGCACGGCCTCGCGCAACGCCTGGGCGAGCGCGGTACGGCGGGACCCGTGCGGGGGGAGGTCCAGGTGGAGGTCGGTGCCGGTGGGGTGGGTGGGGGTGGGGGCCGCCGGGTGTGTGGGTGCATGGTCGGTCGGGCGGGTGGGTGCGTGGTCGGTCGGGTGGGTGGGTGCGTGGTCGTTCGGGTGGTCGGTCGGGTGGCCGGTCATGGGGTGAGTGCCGTTCGGGCGGTGGTCAGGAAGTGGCGGACGGTGGCGCGTTCGGCGGGAGTGAAGGTGCCGATCAGTTCGACCAGGCCGTCGAGCAGCGGGCCGAAGAAGGCCCGGCCCAGCCGGACGGCCTCGGGGGAGACCCGGACCAGCACCCGGCGCCGGTCGGCGTCGTCGCGGGTCCGGGTGACATGGCCGAGCTGCTCGAGACGGTCGATCACGGCGGTCGTACCGGCCGAGTGGAGACCGAGCCGGGCGGACAGCAGCCCGGCGGTGGCGTTCTCCCCCGCGCGCGCCGCGTCGAGCAGGCAGATGAGGGCCCGGACGTCGGTCGGGTGCATGCCGTGAGCGGCAGCGAACTCCGCTTGCCGCAGCCCGAATTCGACAGAGGCGGCACGGAGCAGGTGCACCAGGTCGAGGGGGTCGGAGGGTTCGGGAGAGTCGTGGGCCGCGGGGGTGGAGCTCGGACCGCCGGGGTTGTCGCGCACATCGCCTCCGTCTAGGGTCCGGGCCGGTTGCAGATCTCTTGTGCATCGAGATTATCGCTCAGCGAGATAAGTGCTGGGCGAGATAAGTGCTGGGCGAGATGGGGAGAGTTGATCGGGATGCCTGCTCCTTCCGCCTTCTATGCCGCTTACCAAGAGGCACTCCGCAGCTGGCCCGATCCGGTCGACGTACGCATGATCGCGACGCCGTACGGCCTCACCCGCGTCAACAGCACCGGCCCCGAGGGCGCTCCGCCGCTGGTGCTGCTGCCCGGGGGCGGGACCTCGTCGCTGGTGTGGGGCGTCTGCCTGCGGGCGGGGCTCGCGCGGGAACGGCGGGTGCATGCGGTGGACCTGGTGGGGGAGCCGGGGATGAGCGTCGCGGCCGAAGGGCGTGCGCTACGGACCCCCGCGGACCTGGCCGCATGGCTCGACGCGGTCCTCGACGGGCTGGTGGAGGGGGCCGTGGAGCTGGGCGGGTACTCCTACGGCGGCTGGATCGCCGCGCACTACGCGGCCCTGCGGCCCGAACGCCTGCGGCGGCTGGTGCTGCTCGACCCCACCCAGGTGTGCGCGGGGCTGCGCCCGGGCTACGTGGTGCGGGCCGTGCCCATGCTGCTGCGCCCCACGCCCGAGCGGATCCGCTCCTTCCTGGCGTGGGAGACGGGCGGCGCCGTACTCGATCAGGCCTGGCTGCGCCTGCGCGCAGCGGCGGCCGCACTTCCCACCGCGCGCCCCGTGACGGGCGCCCGGCCGGTACTGGGACCGGAGGTCCCGCTG
The DNA here is from genome assembly GCF_040296485.1 of Streptomyces sp. NPDC002138. Taxonomy (NCBI): domain Bacteria; kingdom Bacillati; phylum Actinomycetota; class Actinomycetes; order Kitasatosporales; family Streptomycetaceae; genus Streptomyces; species Streptomyces sp. NPDC002138. Next base: position 82,610 of record NZ_JBEOXE010000011.1, read on the forward strand.
CTGGCACTGTTCGCCGGCGCGGCCAGGTGCCACGACCCCGCCCGCGCGGCCCGAGCGGCCGCGCAGGCGGCGCCGGGCGCCGTGGTCGCCGTACTCCCGTCGGTCTCGCACCACGCCCTGCTGTTCGCGGGGGCGGGGGAGGTGGTGGGGTGGGTGGCGGGGGAGTAGGGGCCCGGCTGCGCCGGGTGCGGCTTCGCCGCAGGGGCTTGGGCTTCGAGCGCCCGGGGTCGGTGAGGTGCCCGGGGGCTGCCCGTCAGTTCAACTGTCTCTTCGCGCCGAGCCGCACTGTCAAGGGCGCTCCCTGCGGTCGCGTCGCTGCGCGATGGCCTGCGGCCACCCTTGACAGCACGACTCGACCCGAAAAGCCAAGAACTGTCGGGCGGCCCCCGGGGGAAGGCAGGGGGGAGGGTCCCCGAAGGCCCGGGTCCTGGGCGAGTGGCCAGGAGCCCTGGTCCGGCGAAGCCGCGCCCTCCGGGCGGAAAGGCCACAGACGACAAGCGACAAGAACGCCGGCAGATCGCTACGCGCTTCTCTGGGATCGGCGTCTGCGGCCTGTTCGGGGCTGTCCAGGACCTCAACTACGGCGAGACGGGCATGGAGACGGGTCAAGCGGCCGTCCGACCCATCAACCGGGTCTCAAATGGTCACAAAAGGGGCGTCTTGGTGGGGTGTTGGGTGTCGAGTCCGCCTTGATCCGACTCCATGCTCATGAGGGCGACTTTCCACCCTCCCGAACCGCCCATCAGGCACAAACAGGCCGCAGACGCCTGCCGGTCGCGGCTGTGTAGCGATCTGGCGCGTGTCTGTCGCTTGTGGCTTGTGGCTTGTGGGCTCTTCGCCCGGAGGGCGCGGCTTCGCCGGACCAGGGCCCCTGGCCACTCGCCCGGAACTCTGGGCCATGGTCGGCATGCCCCCTGCCGTTCCTCCGGGGGCCGCCCGACAGTTCTTGGCTTTTCGTGTCGAGTCGTGCTGTCAAGGGTGGCCGCAGGCCATCGCGCAGCGACGCGACCGCAGGGAGCGCCCTTGACAGTGCGGCTCGGCGCGAAGAGACAGTTGAACTGGCGGGCAGCCCCCGGAAGCCTCCCCGACCCCGGATGCTCGGAGCGCGGGCCTTCGCGGCGAAGCCGCGCCCGGCGAAGCCGCGCCCGGCGAAGCCGCGCCCGGCGAAGCCGCGCCCGGCGAAGCCGGGTTGCTCCTCACCGCCCTCGGCGCAGCACCCGCGTTGTGCCTCCGTTGTCCTCCTTGACGTCCCTGGTGTGGGTGAAGCCCAGGCGGGTCAGGAGGCGCAGGGAGGCGTCGTTTTCGGCGGCGACCGTGGCGTGGACTTCGGTGAGGCCGAGGGTGGTGAAACCGTGCGCGATGATCGCCTCGGCGATTTCCGTGCCGAGGCCCGACCCCCAGGCCTCGGGGGCCAGTGCGTAGATGATCTCGTGGCCGCCGGTCTCGGGGGTCGGTTTGATCTCCGCGTGCCCGACGAGCCGGCCATCCTGGCGGACGGCCCAGACGTCGAACAGCCCCTGGGCGTAGACCTTCGTGAAGATCCGCCCGAACAGGGCGCGGTCCTCGGCTTCCGGTGTCGGTCCGTCGCCCATCCACCGCGACACCCGCTCGTCCTGGAAGAGGGCGACGAAGTCGTCTTCGTCCTCGGGCGCGTACGGGTCCAGGGCCAGGCGGTCGGTGCGCAGGGAAGGTGTCATGTGCACGGACGTTACTGCTCGGGCGGGCGCGGCCGCCCGAGGTTTTCGGGCCCCCGGGCCCCCCGGCCGCCCGCGGGCTACGCCTTGCGGGAGAGGGCCTCGCGGACGGCCTCGTCCGTGCGGGCCACCACGGCCGTGCCGTCGTCGGCCGTGATGATCGGGCGCTGGATGAGCTTCGGGTGCGCGGCGAGGTGGCTGATCCAGCGGGCCCGGTCCGTGTCGGTCGCCTCGCGCGGCAGCTCCCGTACGCCGGTCTCCTTGGCGAGCGGGTCGGACGTACGCGTGATGTCCCAGGGCTCCAGGCCGAGGCGCTCGAGCACCGCGCGGATCTCGTCCTCGGACGGTACGTCGTCCAGGTAGCGGCGGACCGTGTAGTCGGCGCCCTCGGCGTCGAGCAGGGTGAGCGCGCTGCGGCACTTCGAGCAGGCGGGGTTGATCCAGATCTCCATGCGTTCCAGCCTAGCGAGGCCTGTCTGGCCAGGGGCTTTTGTCAGTGGTCCCCAGTAAAATCGAGGGAGCACGACAGGAAGCCAACTACCGTTTGGGAGGCTGTAGATGGCCGCTGCCGCGATCATTTCGATGCCCAAGAAGAAGCCACTGCCCGCGGGTCTGCCCCGTGAGTGGTACGAGAGCCACAACCGCCGTCTCAAGGCGATGCGGCTGGCGATATCCCTGCTCGACACGGGGACGTATGACGCCCAGCGGGCGACGAACCGGAAGATCCGGACGATGGCGGCGCGGGTGGGCATCCACCGGCCGTCCAACGTCACCTGCAAGATGGTCCGTTCCTTCATCCGCGCGGCGGGCTGAGCGTCACCCCGCCTCGGCGGTCGCGGGGGCCCCGGGGGTCGCGGGGCCCCCGGCGGCCCTGGCGATCCCGGTGTTCCGGGGGGTGAAGGCGCCGCCCGGGGCTTCGATGACCGAGGCGTTGGCGCCGGAGCCGCCCGGGCGGCCCGTCGCACCGTCACCGTCGCCACCCTCGTCCGTACCGAGGTACACCGCGCCCGTGAGCAGCGCGATGGCGGCGGCGGTCGCCGTGATGGCGCCGATGCGCCTGGTGTGCTTCTGCGGCGCCCGCATGGTCGGTCCCCGGCTTTCGGTTCGGTAGTGGGTGATCACCACCGACGGAAGCATGAGAATGCTGCCAAATGGGTGGTTGTCGTCGTTTGGTCACATGATCAGGACCGAGTGGTCATCGCCCTGGTGCGGAGCCCCCGGCCGGGCCCGGTACGGACAGGGTGAGCAGGGCCACGTCGTCCCGCGGGCCGCCGTCGGTGAAGCGGAGGAGGTCCCGCCACACCGCTTCCGCCAGGCCCGCGAGGTCCGCCGGGCCGCCCGCCAGGAGCGCCGGTACGCGGTCGGCCAGCGGGTAGAACGCGCCGATCGCGTCCCGGGCCTCCGTCACCCCGTCGGTGTACAGCAGCAGCCGGTCGCCGGGGCGCAGGGCCGTGACGGCGACCGTGGGCGGGGCCACGCCCGCGAGCCCCAGGCCCAGCGGAGGGCCCGGCTCCGCCTCCAGTTCCGTGACCGTGCCGTGGCGCAGCAGCAGGGCCGGGGGGTGGCCGCAGGAGACGATGCGTACGAGGTCCAGGGCGGGCGGGAACTCCAGCAGCAGGGCGGTGGCGAACACCTCGGCGTCCGCCGCGTTCTCCGCGTCGGTGCGCAGGCGGCGGTCCAGGCGGGCCGCGACCGCCGCCAGCCCGGCGTCGTCGAGCACCGCCTCGCGGAACGCGCCGAGCAGCGCCGCCACCGTGCCGACGGCGGCCAGGCCGTGGCCCTGGACGTCCCCGACGAGGGCGCGGACCCCGTGCGGGCCCGCCCGTACGTCGTACAGGTCGCCGCCGACCAGGGTCCCGCGCTGGGCCGCGCGGTACAGGCCTGCGCAGCGCACCGGGCCCACCTGGGGCGGTACGGGCGGGAGCACGGCGAGCTGGGCGGCCTCGGCCACCGTCCGTACGCTGACCAGCTGGGCGTCCCGGCGTTTTCGCACCCAGGCGATGACCACGCTGAGCAGCCCGATCGCGGCCACCGTCGCGAGGTCGGTGCCCCGGGCGTGGCCGACGCCGAGGCCCGGCAGGCCGAGCAGGGCCAGGACGAGGCCGGCGAAGAAGGCGGTGCCGGTCGCCCCGTACGAGAACGCCGCGACCGGGGGGAGCCCGGCCAGGAAGAACCCCAGCTCCACGTTGCCCGGGGTGAGGCCCTGGGCGGCCACCAGCGCCACCAGGGCCACGGCCGGCGCGAACCGGGCCCAGCGCGGCGGGGGCTCCCCGCGCAGCCAGCCCGGTTCCTCGCGTCCGCGTCTCACCACTCCACCCTCGTCCCAGGGGCGTGGGCGCGCACGCCGGGCCGTGGCGTGCCCGAGAGTGGACCCGTGACGGACAACGACGAGGGATCGCAGAGCGGGGCCATCAGCACCCGCCTCAACTGGCTGCGGGCCGGGGTGCTCGGTGCCAATGACGGGATCATCTCCACGGCCGGGCTGGTGGTGGGTGTGGCGGGGGCGACGACGAGCCGCTCGGCGATCCTGACGGCCGGGGTCGCCGGGCTGCTGGCGGGCTCGCTGTCGATGGCGGCCGGGGAGTACGTGTCCGTCAGCTCCCAGCGGGACTCGGAGCGGGCCGCGCTGGAGCTGGAGCGGCGGGAGCTCGCGGAGGAGCCGGAAGCGGAGCTCGCCGAGCTGGCGGGGCTGCTGGAGGCGCGGGGACTGAGCGGGGAGGTGGCCCTGGAGGCGGCGCGGCAGCTGACGGAACGGGACGCGCTGCGGGCTCATGCGCGGGTGGAGCTGGGGATCAACCCCGACGAGCTGGCGAACCCGTGGCACGCGGCGTTGGCGAGCCTGGTGGCGTTCACGGTCGGGGCGGTGCTGCCGCTGCTGGCGATCGTGCTGCCGGGGGCGGGGTGGCGCGTGCCGGTGACGGTGGGGGCGGTGCTGTGTGCGCTGGCGCTGTGCGGGTGGGTGAGTGCGAGGCTGGGGGCGGCGGGGGTGGGCCGTGCGGTGATCCGGAACGTGGGGGGTGGGGCCGTGGCCATGGCCGTCACCTACGCGGTGGGCACCTGGCTGGGCTCCACGTAACCCCGGCCCTGGCGGCGCCCTTGGCCGGGGCGGCTGGGGCCGGGCATCTCCAGCCTCGCCGGCGTTTGAGGCGCGGGTGGCGTGGGGGCGGCCTCCGGAACCCGGCCATCTCCAGCCTCGCCGGCGTTTGAGGCGCGGCGGCTGGGGCGGGGCTCCGGAACGCCGCCATCTCCAGCCCCGCTGGCGTTTGAGGCGCGGGGTCTGGGGCGGAGCCCCAGGGGCCCCGCAGGGGACAACGGCCCTGGCGGGCCGCATCGGGCTCTGCCCGGACCCGCGCCTCAAACGCCGGCGGGGCTGGAATGGCCCCCGGACTGAGGGTCGTGCCGGTGGCGGGGGTCGCGGCGGCGGGGAGGCAGGATGGGGGGATGCGGATCGTGGTTACCGGCTCGGCCGGGCTCATTGGGGCGGCGCTCGTTCGGTCTTTGCGGGCGGACGGGCACGACATCGTGCGCCTCGTCCGCCACACCCCCACCGCCGCGGACGAGGCGGAGTGGGACCCCCGGCGCGGCTACGTCGCCCCCGACGCCCTGACCGGCTGCGAAGCCGTCGTGCACCTCGCCGGGGCAGGGGTCGGCGACCACCGGTGGTCGCCGGCGTACAAGCGGGAGATCCGGGACAGCCGCGTCCTCGGTACCGCCGCCATCGCCACCGCCGTGGCGGAGATGGAGCGGCCGCCCGCGGTCCTGGTCTGCGGGTCGGCCATCGGCTACTACGGTGACACCGGGCAGCGCGCCGTGGACGAGAGCGCCCCGCCGGGCCACGGCTTCCTGCCCTCCGTCTGCGTCGAGTGGGAGGCGGCCGCCGCCCCCGCCCGGGAGGCCGGCGTACGGACCGTCTTCGCCCGTACCGGCCTCGTCGTCGCGGCCGAGGGCGGCGCCTGGGGCAAGCTCTTCCCGGTGTTCCGGGCCGGCATCGGCGGCCGCCTCGGCAACGGCCGCCAGTACTGGTCGTACATCTCGATGCACGACGAGATCGCGGCCCTGCGCCACCTGATCGTCACCCCGGAGCTGTCGGGCCCGGTGAACCTGACCGCCCCGGAGCCCCTGACCAACCGTGAGGTCACCGCGGCCATGGGGCGCGTACTGCGGCGGCCGACGCTGTGCGCCGTACCGGCTCCGGCGATGCGGCTGGTGCTGGGGGAGTTCGCCGGGGACGTGCTGGGCAGTCAGCGGGTGCTTCCCGCGCGGCTGCTGGAGTCCGGATTCGTCTTCCGCCACCCCGGGATCGACGAGTCGATCCGGGCGGCGCTGGCGGGCGGCCGCTGATCCCTGGCGGCGGGGGCGCGCCGGCGGGCGGACGGGCCGCGCCGTGCGACCGTTTGTGACCCACATGCGACCCGCGCGTGTCCGGAGTGCGACCTGTATGCAACCAGAACCGATCGAAAATGCGCGTCCAACTCGGGTTCTGCTGGAGCTGGTTGGGGGAAGGAGGACCAGACAAGCCGCGCCGACCTCGGGGAGGGGCACGTGCTCAGCAGCGCACACCATGCGGACGTAGTCATCGTAGGAGCCGGAGTCTCAGGACTCGCGGCGGCACACCATTTGATCGCAGCGGGGGTCAGCGTCACCGTCCTGGAGGCCGCCGGTGATCCCGGCGGCCGGATGGCCACCGAGCGGAGCGACGGATTCCGGCTGGACCGGGTCGGTCAGCTCCTCAACACCTCATACCCGGAACTCGCCCGTACACCCGGTCTGGAGGGCCTGGTCCTGCGGCCCTTCGCCCCCGGCGTCCTCGTCCACAGCGAGGGCAAACAGCTCCGGGCCGGAGCCCTCACCCCGGCCCGCGCCCTCGCCAGCGGCTCGCTCGACCAGGCCCGGCTCAGCGCCGCGCTCGGCCGCCTCGCGGCCCTGCCCGAGGAACGGATCCTGGCCCGGCCCGAGCGCACCGCGCTCGCCGCGCTGCGCACCCGGACCCTGCCCCCGCGCACGGTCGCCGGAGTGCTGCGGCCCCTGCTCGCCACCCTGCTCTGCGACCCGGACCTCGGCACCTCGAGCCGGGTCGCCGACCTCGCGCTGCGCCGCTTCGCCCGCGGCCGCCTCGCGGTGCCCGAGGGCGGGGCCGCGGCCCTGCCCGCGCTCCTCGCGGCCGGGCTGCCACCCGGCACCGTGCGCACCGGCGTGCGCGTGCGCTCGGTGGCCACCAACCTGGTGACCACCGAGGAGCACGGAGACTTCGCCTGCCGCTCCGTCCTGCTCGCCACCGGCGCCCGCGCCGCGGCCGAGCTGCTGCCCGGTCTGCGGGTGCCCCGCTTCCACCAGATCACCGTCATCCACCACGCCACCGCCGGCGCACTGCCCTGGGACGGCTCGCTCCTGCTCGACGGCGACCCCAGGTGGCCCGTCGCCCACACCACGGTGATGAGCGCCGTCGACCCGAGCCGCGCCCCGGCCGGGCGTTCGCTCGTCAGCACCACGGTCCTCGGACCGCCGCCGCCCGCCCGGACGGTGGCCTCCCGCCTCGCCCGGCTCTACGAGACCTCCACCCGGGACTGGGAGCTGCTCGCCGTCCACCACACGCCCGAAGCCGTCCCCGCCATGCCCGCGCCCTACGACACGCGACGCACGGTCCGCGTGCTGGCCGGTCTGTACGTCTGCGGCGACCACCGCGACACCAACACCGTGCAGGGCGCCCTGCACTCGGCGCGCCGCGCCACCACCGCCGTCCTGCGCGACTTCGGCATCCCGGTGCCGGCCGCGGCGCCCGTCCTGCCGGCGGCGGCCTGAAACCACCCAGTGCGGGGCCCGGTTCCCTTTGGGGAGCCGGGCCCCCGGTGCGTCCGGGGGCGCCGGAGCCCGACACGCCGATCCGGGGGCTCACGCCAGCGACGCCACCCGGTCCCGGTAGGTCCGTACGGCCGCCGCGTCCCGGTAGGGCTCCAGCCGCCGCTCGAAGTCCCGTACGTACTCCACCGCCCGCGCCGAGCGCATCTCCATCGCCTGCTGCGCCGCCTCCGCGCCGAGCGCGCACGCCTGGTCCAGCTCGCCCAGCCCCAGCCGGGCCGTGGCCAGCACCACCCGGCAGAACAGCCGGGAGCGCGCGAAAGCCGGGGCGCGCAGCTGGAGCGAGCGCTCCGCGTGCTGCGCCGAGGCCCGGTACTGCTGCAGATCGCGGTGGCAGTGCCCGAAGTCGTCGGCCAGCTCGGCCTCGTCGAAGGTGCGGGCCCAGTGCGGTACGTCGTCCCCGGGGCGCGCCGCACCGAGCGCGCGTTCCGCCCGGACGAGGGAGGCCGTGGCGGCCCGTACCTCGCCCAGCACCGCGTGCCCCCGGGCCTCCGCCGCGTGCAGCAGCCCCTGGACGACCTGGGGCGGCCCCGAGCCGACGCCCTGCTGGGCCACCCGCGCCAGCTGCACGGCCTCGCGGCCGTGGCCGAGGTAGACGGCCTGGCGGCTCATGGTGATCAGGACGTAGGCGCCGTAGGTCCGGTCCCCGGCGGCCTGGGCCAGGCGCAGGGCCTGGACGAAGTAGCGCTGGGCCAGCCCGTGGGCGGCGATGTCGTACGAGGTCCAGCCCGCCAGCCGGGTCAGGTCGGCGGCGGCCGCGAAGAGCCGCCGCCCGGAGCTCTCGCCGTAGGTGCCGCGCAGCATCGGCTCGGCCTCGTGCTCCAGGTAGCGCACCAGGGCCTGGCGGGCGTGCCCGCCGCCGTAGGCGTGGTCCAGGGCCCGGAAGAGTTCGCCGACCGATCTGAGCGCGGCGATGTCGCCGGCGGTGACCCGCTGGCCGGGCCCCCGGTCGAGCTGGCGCTGGCGGGGCACGGTGGCCGCGCCCTGGACCGGGATCCGGGAGGCCGCGGCGTCCGGGCCCCGGCCGACCCGCTCGTCGGCCCGGCCGATCAGCCAGTCCCGGCTGGGAACGACGAGCCCGGCCGGGGTGAAGGCGATCTTCCGCAGCTCGGCGTGCGAACCGGAGTCCTTGCGCCACAGCCCGCTCGCGATGTCCACGGCCTCTTCGGGGGTGGCCGCGAACTCCAGGCCCGCGTAGACCGGAGCGCAGGCGTCCAGCCCGAGGTCCTGGGCCGAGAGCCGCCGCCCGAGCCGCCGCGTGAACACCTCGGCGATCAGCGCGGGGGTGGTTCCGCGGGGCTGCTGCCCGCGCAGCCACCGGGTGACCGAGGTTTTGTCGTACCGCAGATCGAGACCGTGCTCCAGCCCGAGCTGGTCGACGCGGCGGGCGAGCCCGGCATTGGAGAACCCGGCCTCGGCGATCAGTGCCGCGAGCTGGCGGTTGGGCACGCGTTGGGCAGGTCGTTCCGTCATCGGCTCCACGGTCTCCTGACGTGACGGACCGGGGTCCCGGCCCTGTGAACGGCGTGAATGTAGCGGCGAACTTCGCCCGGACCGCCCGCTCTGTCCCACATTCATCCGATCGTGCGAAGAACCGGGCAGCCGCTTTACGGATGGGCCCCCTTACCCCGCATAAGCTGCGGGGATGACCCGCTGGCCCCACGAGGCGCATTCCGCACCGGAGCCCGCCCCGGACGCCGACCCGCGGGCGGGCGCGGAGTGCCCCACCGCCCCGCTCCCCGCGCCCGAGATCACCGAGGCCGAGTGCCGGAGGTGCGGCACGCTCATCGCCGGGCTCGACGGGCGGTATGCCTGCGGGGTGTGCGGCTGGGTGAACGACCACTCCGAGGGCCATCGGCGGCTGCCGAGGGCCGACGAGGACCCGGACCGGCCGCCGAAGGGCCGCAAGCAGCCCCGCCGACTCCCGGCCCCGCCACCGCCGCCCGCGTAGGGGCCCTGCCGGGCGGTCGCGGGGGCGCCGTACGCTGGGTGGGTGCGATATGGGTGCGATATGCACGCACAGCGGGTTCAACGAGGAGGCGCTGCGGTGGCTGAGCTGCGGTTTGTCCATCTGGGCTTCGGGCCGGATGCCGTCGAGTACACCGAGGCCTGGGAAGAGCAGCGGCGGGTCCACGCCGCGCGCTTCGCCGACGAGACCGTGGACACCTGTCTGCTGCTGGAGCACCCGCCGGTCTACACGGCGGGACGGCGCACGGCCGACAGCGAGCGCCCCCTCGACGGCACCCCGGTGGTCGACGTGGACCGCGGCGGGAAGATCACCTGGCACGGCCCCGGCCAGCTCGTCGGCTACCCGATCATGAAGCTGCCCCGGCCGGTCGACGTGGTCGCCCACGTCCGGCGGCTGGAGGACGCGCTGATCCGCACCGCCGCCGACTTCGGCCTGGAGACCACCCGGGTCGAGGGCCGCTCCGGCGTCTGGGTGCTCGGTGACCCCGTCGAGGACCGGCCGAAGGTCGGCGGCCTGTCGCTGGACTTCGACCCGCGGCTGGCGGACGAGGAGTTCGACCCCCGGCTGAACGGGCCGGAGTACGCGCCCTCCAACGCCGGGCAGCGCCGCGAGGACCGCAAGCTCGCCGCCATCGGCATCCGCGTCGCCAAGGGCGTCACGATGCACGGCTTCGCGATCAACGTGAACCCGGACAACACCTGGTTCGACCGGATCGTCCCCTGCGGCATCCGCGACGCCGGTGTGACCTCGCTCTCGTACGAACTGGGCCGCGAGATCACCATCGCCGACGTGCTGCCGGTCATCGAGGGCCACCTGAGGGACGTCCTGGAAGGCGCCGAGCCGCGAGCCCGCGTCATAGAGCCCGCGGCGCCGTAGGCGCGTGCCCCGGCGGGGAACCGTGCGGGGAATGCGTCCGGCCGCCCGCAGGTTGGCCGACGTAAGAACGTATGAAATTACGGGCGTACCCTGGTGGGCGCCGAAGAATCGAAGTCACAGGGAGCCGGTCGTGTCCGCAGTCGCACCCGACGGACGCAAGATGCTGCGCCTTGAGGTCCGTAACGCCCAGACGCCCATCGAGCGCAAGCCCGAGTGGATCAAGACCCGGGCGAAGATGGGCCCCGAGTACACCAAGATGCAGGCCCTGGTGAAGGGCGAAGGACTGCACACGGTGTGCCAGGAAGCGGGCTGTCCGAACATCTACGAATGCTGGGAGGACCGCGAGGCCACCTTCCTCATCGGTGGCGACCAGTGCACCCGGCGCTGCGACTTCTGCCAGATCGACACGGGCAAGCCCGAGGCCCTCGACCGCGACGAGCCGCGCCGCGTGGGCGAGTCCGTGGTCACCATGGACCTGAACTACGCGACCATCACCGGTGTCGCCCGCGACGACCTGCCGGACGGCGGTGCGTGGCTGTACGCCGAGACCGTGCGCCAGATCCACCAGCAGACGGCCGGCCGCGAGGGCGGCCACACCAAGGTCGAGCTGCTCGCCCCGGACTTCAACGCCGTCCCGGAGCTGCTGGAGGAGGTCTTCGCCTCCCGCCCCGAGGTCTTCGCGCACAACGTCGAGACGGTCCCGCGGATCTTCAAGCGGATCCGGCCCGGCTTCCGCTACGAGCGCTCGCTCGAGGTCATCACCAAGGCCCGCGAGTACGGCCTGGTCACCAAGTCGAACCTGATCCTCGGCATGGGCGAGGAGCGCGAGGAAGTCACCCAGGCGCTCAAGGACCTGCACGGCGCGGGTTGCGAACTCATCACGATCACCCAGTACCTGCGGCCCTCGCCGCGGCACCACCCCGTGGAGCGCTGGGTGAAGCCGGCCGAGTTCGTGGAGCTGGCGAAGGAGGCCGAGGACATCGGCTTCTCCGGTGTGATGTCGGGTCCGCTGGTGCGTTCCTCGTACCGCGCGGGCCGGCTGTACCAGCAGGCGATGGACCACCGGACGACTGTGTGAATTCGCGCACAAAGTCTTACTAGGCAGTAATACCACGGCGACGCGGCCCCTAGGCTCTCTCAAGGGAGACACCTGGCGGGCCGCGTCAATGTTTCATCACCGTTTGACCAGTCGGTCATGCCCTGGTAACACCAATCAGTGACGCTGGGTCCACACACCGCACACGCACCGCGCGTGCGGCGCACGCGCGGGCCCACGCCACACCACGCAGAACCCACGCAGAACCCACGCAGCTCCACCGACGAGAGCACCAGAGAGGGATCGACATGCAGGCCGCGCCCGTTCGCGCCATCGCCATCCCGTCGTTCACCGATGCCTTCCGGGGCATCGAGTCGCTGCTCATGAGCGGCGCCCGTCGCAACGCCTGGACGGCGGTCCTGGAAGACCGTCGCAGGGCGAAGGACCGGGTCGAAACCGAGCACGTACTCGAGGCCGCGGCGACCCGGACCCCGCAGGCCACGTAAACTTCGCTGCATGGCGAGGAAGTCAAACGCAGAGACTGCTGCGAACCCCGGGCGACTGAAGCAGATCGCCCTCACGTACAAGATGACCCGTAAGGCCGACCCCAAGGTCGGTCTCATCGTCGCGGGCGTGGGAATCGTCACCCTTGGCGTCTTCCTCGGGATCGGCTTCCTGATCGGTCACCCGGTCTATGTGGGCATCCTGGGTCTCCTGGTGGCGTTCCTGGCGATGGCGATCATCTTCGGACGGCGCGCCGAGGCCGCCGCCTTCGGGCAGATGGAGGGCCAGCCGGGCGCCGCCGCGGCGGTACTGGACAACGTGGGGCGGGGCTGGACCACCACCCCCGCCATCGCGATGAGCCGCCAGCAGGACATCGTGCACCGCGCGGTCGGCAAGGCCGGCGTCGTGCTGGTGGCCGAGGGCAACCCGAACCGGGTCAAGAGCCTGCTCGCCGCCGAGAAGAAGAAGCTGGCGCGCATCATGCCGGACATCCCGGTGCACGACATCATCGTCGGCACGGGCGAGGGCGAGGTACCGCTCAAGAAGGTGCGGACGACGCTCCTCAAGCTCCCGCGCGTCCTGCAGGGCCCGCAGATCACCGCGGTGAACGACAAGCTCCGCGCCATGGGTGACCTGATGAGCAACATGCCCATCCCCAAGGGTCCCATCCCCGGCCGCGGCGCCCGGGGCGGTCAGCGGCCGCCGCGCGGCTGACCCGCGACGCGTATTGCATACAAGACATACAAGTGGGGCGCCCCCGGTCATCGACCGGGGGCGCCCCACTTGTATGCCGCGTCGTACGGCTCGTGTGCGGTGGCGCTCAGATGCGGACCTGGACCGCGCGGGAGAGGCGGTCGTGCAGGCCGCGGGCGTCGCGGTCCCAGATGACCGCCGGGACGACCAGGGCCAGCAGCAGGGTGCGCAGCACCACGCGGCCGAAGCCGAGGCGGCCGCCGTTCTCCGAGATCACCCGGAGGCCGAGGATCCGCTTGCCGGGGGTGAAGCCCACGGTGCCCACCGTCAGGATGGCCAGGGCCACGAAGAGCCCCAGGGTCCAGTTGCCCGTCGCGGTCATGTCACCCCGCGCGATCAGCCCGTACGCGATGACCTGGCAGCCGAACCAGTCGATGGCCACGGCGCCCAGCCTGCGGCCGAAGCGGGCCACGGAACCCGGGCCCTCCTTGGGGAGGCCGAGCTGCTGGCCCGGGTACCCGAAGTCGGCGCCCATGTCCTCGGCGGCCGCGCGCGGGCCGGAGAGCCACGATCCGATTGCTTGCCTGTTGTCCACCCGACCACGGTACCCGTGGTGTTCCCGCGGGCTTCGACGGGACCCTGGTTAACTTGTGCGAAACAAATGGGTCATGCTTGAGAAATCCCGTTTGCTTATGGTCGGGACCAGCGTGCGCCACCGCACTGGACGCACCACGAGCTATGCAGCCCGCCCCTGCCCGGGGGGTCGGGAGTAGGAGGAGTTGGATGTTCCAGAACGCCGACGAAGTGAAGAAGTACATCGCAGACAACGACGTCAAGATGGTCGACGTCCGTTTCTGTGACCTGCCCGGCGTGATGCAGCACTTCACGATCCCGGCCGGAGTCTTCAACCCGGACGATGAACTGGCGTTCGACGGCTCTTCGATCCGCGGCTTCCAGGCGATCCACGAGTCCGACATGGCGCTGCGCGCCGACCTGTCGACGGCCCGTCTGGACCCGTTCCGCAAGGACAAGACGCTCAACATCAACTTCTTCATCCACGACCCGATCACGGGCGAGGCCTACTCGCGCGACCCGCGCAACATCGCGAAGAAGGCCGAGGCGTACCTCGCCTCCACCGGCATCGCCGACACCGCGTACTTCGGCCCCGAGGCCGAGTTCTACGTGTTCGACAACGTGCGCTTCGCGACCTCCGCGAACGAGAGCTTCTACCACATCGACTCCGAGGCCGGCGCCTGGAACACGGGCTCGACCGAGAACAACCGCGGCTACAAGGTCCGCTACAAGGGCGGTTACTTCCCCGTCGCCCCGGTCGACCACTTCGCCGACCTGCGCGCCGAGATCTCCCTCGAGCTGGACGCCCAGGGCCTCCAGGTCGAGCGCCAGCACCACGAGGTCGGCACCGGCGGCCAGGCCGAGATCAACTACAAGTTCAACACGCTGCTCGCCGCGGCCGACGACCTGATGCTCTTCAAGTACATCGTGAAGAACGTCGCCTGGCGCAACGGCAAGACCGCGACCTTCATGCCGAAGCCGATCTTCGGCGACAACGGCTCGGGCATGCACGTGCACCAGTCGCTGTGGGCGAACGGCGACCCGCTGTTCTACGACGAGGCCGGCTACGCGGGCCTCTCGGACACCGCCCGCTACTACATCGGCGGCATCCTCAAGCACGCCCCGTCGCTCCTCGCCTTCACCAACCCGACGGTGAACTCCTACCACCGCCTGGTGCCCGGCTTCGAGGCCCCGGTCAACATGGTCTACTCGCAGCGCAACCGCTCCGCGGCCATGCGCATCCCGATCACGGGCTCGAACCCGAAGGCCAAGCGCGTCGAGTTCCGCGCCCCGGACCCGTCGTCCAACCCGTACCTCGCCTTCTCGGCGCTGCTCCTCGCGGGCCTCGACGGTGTGAAGAACAAGATCGAGCCGATGGAGCCGATCGACAAGGACCTCTACGAGCTGTCGCCCGACGAGCACGCGAGCGTCCCGCAGGTCCCGACCTCGCTCGACGCCGTGCTGCGCGCGCTGGAGGAGGACAACGAGTACCTCCAGGCCGGCGGCGTCTTCACGTCCGACCTGATCGAGACCTGGATCGACTACAAGCGCACCAACGAGATCGCCCCGATCGCGCTGCGCCCGCACCCGCACGAGTTCGAGCTGTACTTCGACCTCTAAGCCGTAGGTCAACCAGCCAGGGCCGCCACCCCGCACGGGGTGGCGGCCCTGGCCCGTTTCCCGTGGTACCGCAGGGCTCGTGCGGCGCTGGTGGCCGCGCGGGACGAAGGGCCCGAGGCGTTGCTCGCCTTCGTGGCCGTCGCCTCGGACGTGGACCTCCCGTGGGCCGGCGGGTCCGCCTTCACCCTGCGGGCGCGGTCCGAAGCGGTGGCGGAATTCGTTCGGCAGGTGGACGGCCGGGTCTGGTTCACCGCGGAGGTGACGCGTGAGCAGGGCCGGCGCGCGGCCCTGCTCCACCGGGCCTCCTCGGCCGCGTTCATGGCCCGCGGCCACTTCGGTATTGAGTCCGGGCCGTCGGCCCGCGCTCAGTGCAGCAGCGGCATGCCGCTCGTGAGGTCGTGGAGGCAGCGCAGGGCCAGGGCGGCGGGGGAGGCGGGGCCCTCGGTGGGGCCGTCGGTCGTGGACCAGACCTCCAGGGCGACCCGGATCGCGTCCGTGGCCGCCGCGGCGAGGAGGCGTACCGACAGGGCGTCCGCGTCCGGGCCGGCCAGCCGGGCGATCAGCGGGACCAGCTGTTCCTCGGACTCCTGGTTCACCCGGTACCAGACGGCCCGCAGGGCGGGGTCGCCCGCCGCCGCGCGCAGCAGGCCCCGGGTCACCTCCAGGCCCTCGCCGACGGAGAGCAGGTCGGTGAGGGAGCGGGTGACGGCGCGCTCCAGGGCCTCCGCGAGCGGGGTGCCGGGGCTCTCCTCGGCGAGCAGGGCCCGCCACTCGTCGCCGCCGCCCGCGAGCAGGGGCGCCACGGCCTCCTGTTTGTTGCGGAAGTAGCGGTAGAACGTGCGCAGCGCCACACCCGCGCGGTGCGCGATGTCCTCGGCGGTGGTGCCGTCGGGGCCGTGTTCGGCGAAGAGTTCGCAGGCGGCGCGGGCGATGTCCAGCTGGGTGGCGGCCTTGCGCCGTTCGGTCAGCGACTGCGCTCCGGGGCCGGGCTGCTGGGGAGAGTACGGACGGGGAGATCTCACCCTCGAAGCCTACCCGTGACCGTCGACCCGTGTGGCATTCATTGCCGTGCTGGCAAAACGTGTCATGGGGTCGTACGCTCGCTCCCATGAACCGTTACGAAGGACGTCGCGTCCTCATCACCGGCGGTGGCTCCGGCATCGGCCAGGCCACCGTCCACCGCATCCTGTCCGAAGGCGGCCGGGTCCACACCGTGGACGTCAACGAAGCCGGCCTGAAGGCCACCGCCGAGCGGGCCGAAGCCGACGGGCACGCGGCACGGCTCACCACCGCCGTCCTCGACATATCCGACGAAGCCGCCGTGCGGGCGGGCGTGGCCGCCGCCGTCGCGGGCCTCGGGGGTCTCGACGTACTCGTCAACGCCGCCGGGATCCTGCGCTCCGCGCACACCCACCAGACCACCCTCGACTTCTGGAACAAGGTCATCACGGTCAACCTGACCGGCACGTTCCTGATGATCCGTGAGGCCATCGGGGCCCTGATCGAGGGCGACCAGCCGGTCGTCGTCAACTTCAGCTCCACCTCGGCGTCCTTCGCCCACCCCTACATGGCCGCCTACGCGGCGAGCAAGGGCGGCATCCAGTCGATGACCCACGCCCTCGCCGCCGAATACAGCAAGCAGGGCGTGCGCTTCGTCGCCGTCGCCCCCGGCTCCATCGAGAGCGGGATGACCACCGGCAACGGCCCGGGCCTGCCCGAGGACACCGACTGGAGCCTGTTCGCCAAGCTGGCCCCGGCCCTCGGCCAGGGCTTCGCCGGTCCGCAGACCGTCGCGGGCGTCGTGGCGATGCTCGGCTCGGAGGACGGCGCCTTCATCACCGGTACGGAGATCCGCATCGACGGCGGTACGCACTACTGAGCCCGGGGCGTCCGCACCGGGCGGGGGGTCAGTCCGTGCCCAGCGGCGCGCCCTGCCCGGCGTCGAGCTGGTGGTCGGCCCAGACGTAGCTCTCCGGGAGCAGTTCGGCGACGGGCACGGCCCGCAGGCCGTCCTTCGCCCCGACGATGACCCGCACGGCGGGGAAGTAGTCGAGCAGGACCTGGCGGCACCGGCCGCACGGCGGGACGACGCCCCGGTCCCGGTCGCCCACGGCGACGATCGTCTCCAGGTCGTACGCGCCCTGCGCGGCCGCCGTGCCGATGAGGACCAGCTCGGCGCAGGGGCCGCCGGTGAAGTGGTAGGCGTTCACCGCGGTGACGATCCGGCCGTCGCGGGCCCGGGCGGCGGCCGCCATGGTGTGGTTGTCACCCCGGCACCGCGTGCGGGCGACGTGGGCCGCGGCCTCGATGAGTTCGTGGTCGACGGGGTGGCTGTGCGTGGTCATCTTCTGCTCTGCCTGCCTTCGTGAGGTGTCAGGCGAGACTGCCCGGGGCGACGACCGCGCGCAAGCGGCCCGGTCCGTCACCCGCCGAAGCGCTCCCACAGCCGGGGGAAGTGCTCCGCCAGCGCGGCCTCGTCCTCGAGGTCGATCACGGTGCCCGCCGGCTCCGCCGCCTGCTGGGGGACGCCCAGGTCCGGCGGCTCCGCGCCGGTGAGCTGCTCGTACGCCTCGTCCGCCGCGTACCCCAGCTCCTCGCCGTCCCCGTCGATCTCCTCGTCGAAGTCGTCGAGCAGCTCGGCGAGGTGGTCCGGGTCGTGCACCGCGCCCTCGAAGACCTCCCGGCCCTGGCCGATCAGCCAGCAGCGGAAGAAGTCGAAGGCGTCGTCGCTCGCCCCGTTCAGCAGGATGGCGGCGGCGCCCCACAGGTCCCAGGTGTACGCCCGGTTGTACCGGGACTCGAAGTGCCGGGCGAAGTCCAGTACGGAGTCCGGGTCGTGCCGCGTCAGCCGCTCCACGAGCAGGTCGGCGTGCTCCTCGGGGTCGCCGTCGGCGGCCGCGCGGGTGCTGTCGACGATCTCCCAGAACTCCGTCTCGTCCATCACGGATCCAGCATCCAGGCTGCGACCCCCACCCGCCACCGCGCGTACGGCGAAAGGCCGGTGTCCGCCCCTTCCGGGGCCGGACACCGGCCTTATGGCTCAGCGCGCGAGGGGCAGGAGGCTGGGCGCCCCTGGTGCTCAGAGGCCGTAGCGCTCGCGGGCTTCCTTCACGGACGAGGCCGGGACCTCGCCGCGGCGGGCCAGCTGGGCCAGCGCGGCGACCACGATCGACTGGGCGTCGACACCGAAGTGGCGGCGCGCGCCCTCACGGGTGTCGGAGAGGCCGAAGCCGTCCGTGCCCAGCGAGGTGTAGTCCTGCTCGACCCACTGGCTGATCTGGTCCGGGACCTGACGCATCCAGTCGGAGACGGCCAGGACCGGGCCCTGGGCGCCTTCCAGCGCGCGGGTGACGTACGGGGTGCGCACCTCGCCGCGCAGCAGCGCCTCGTCGCACTCCAGCGCGTCGCGGCGCAGCTCGCCCCACGAGGTGGCGGACCAGACGTCGGCGGAGACGTTCCAGTCGGCGGCGAGGAGCTTCTGCGCCTCCAGGATCCAGTGGATCGCGGTGCCGGACGCCATGAGCTGGATCTTCGGCGCGTCGGCGGCCGGGGCCGCCTCCGCCAGGTCGGCCGCCGTGTTGAAGCGGTAGAGGCCGCGCAGGATGCCCTCTTCCACGCCCTCCGGCATGGCGGGCTGCACCTTCGGCTCGTTGTAGACCGTCAGGTAGTAGAAGACGTCCTCGGGCTTCTCGCCGTACATCCGGCGCAGACCGTCCTTGACGATCACCGCGATCTCGAACGCGAAGGCCGGGTCGTAGTTGAGCGACGCCGGGTTCGTGGACGCGATCAGGTGCGAGTGACCGTCCGCGTGCTGGAGGCCTTCACCGGTCAGGGTGGTGCGGCCGGCGGTGGCGCCGACGATGAAGCCCTTGCCGAGCTGGTCGGCGAGCTGCCACATCTGGTCGGCGGTGCGCTGCCAGCCGAACATCGAGTAGAAGATGTAGAACGGGATCATCGGCTCGCCGTGCGTCGCGTACGACGTGCAGGCGGCGATGAAGTCGGCCATGGCGCCGGCCTCGGTGATCCCCTCGTTGAGGATCTGGCCGTCCTTGGCTTCCTTGTAGTACATGAGCTGGTCGCGGTCGACCGGCTCGTACGTCTGGCCCAGCGGCGAGTAGATGCCGGCCGACGGGAAGAGGGACTCCATACCGAAGGTGCGGGCCTCGTCGGGGACGATCGGCACCCAGCGCTTGCCGGTCTCCTTGTCGCGCATCAGGTCCTTGACGAGCCGGACGAAGGCCATGGTGGTGGCCATCTCCTGCTTGCCGGAGCCCTTGAGCAGCGGGGCGAAGGAACGGTCCGCCGGGGCGGGCAGCGCCACGTGCTCGACGTTGCGGGCCGGGGCCGGGCCGCCGAGCGCCGCGCGGCGCTCGTTCAGGTACCGGACCTCGGGGCTGTCCGCGCCCGGGTGGCCGTAGGGCACGACCCCGTCGGCGAAGGCGCTGTCCGGGATCGGGAGGCCAAGGAGGTCACGCATGTCCTTGAACTCGTCGATCGTCAGCTTCTTCATCTGGTGGTTCGCGTTCTTCGACTCGAACCCGGCGCCCAGCGTGTAGCCCTTGACGGTCTGCGCGAGGATGACCGTCGGCGCGCCCTTGTGCTCCAGGGCGGCCTTGTACGCGGCGTAGACCTTGCGGGGCTCGTGGCCGCCGCGGGAGCTGTGGAAGCACTCGGCGATCTTCGCGTCGGAGAGTACGGCCGCCAGCTGCACCAGGTCGGCGTTCGCGCCGAAGAAGTGGTCGCGGATGTAGGCCACGTCGCGGGTCGCGTACGTCTGGAACTGCGCGTCGGGTACCTCGCGCAGGCGGCGTACCAGGGCGCCCGTGGTGTCGAGCTGGAAGAGCTCGTCCCAGGCGGAGCCCCACAGGGACTTGATGACGTTCCAGCCGGCGCCGCGGAACTGGGCTTCCAGCTCCTGGACGACGCGGAAGTTCGCGCGGACCGGACCGTCGAGGCGCTGCAGGTTGCAGTTGATGACGAAGGTCAGGTTGTCGAGCTGCTCGCGCGAGGCCAGGGCCAGGGCGGCGGTCGACTCGGGCTCGTCCATCTCGCCGTCGCCCAGGAAGGCCCAGACGTGCGAGTTGGCGGTGTCCTTGATGCTCCGGTTGTGCAGGTAGCGGTTGAAGCGCGCCTGGTAGATCGCGGAGAGCGGGCCGAGGCCCATGGAGACCGTGGGGAACTCCCACAGCCACGGCAGGCGCCGCGGGTGCGGGTAGGACGGGAGGCCGTTGCCGCCCGACTCCTGCCGGAAGTTGTCGAGCTGCTGCTCGGAGATCCGGCCGTCGAGGAAGGCGCGGGCGTAGATGCCGGGGGAGGCGTGGCCCTGGATGTAGAGCTGGTCGCCCGATCCGTCGGCCTCCTTCCCGCGGAAGAAGTGCTGGAAGCCGGTCTCGTAGAGCCAGGCCGCCGAGGCGAAGGTGGCGATGTGGCCGCCGACGCCGTGCTTGGAGCCGCGGGTCACCATGGCGGCCGCGTTCCAGCGGTTCCAGGCGGTGATCCGGGCTTCCATCGCCTCGTCACCGGGGAACTCCGGCTCCGCGGCGGTGGGGATGGTGTTGACGTAGTCCGTCTCCAGCAGCTTCGGCAGCGCGAGGCCGGCGGCCTCGGCGTGCTGCAGGGTGCGGCGGAGCAGGTATTCGGCGCGGCGCGTACCGGCGGCCTGTGCGACGGCGTCGAGGGAGGCCGCCCATTCGGCGGTCTCCTCGGTGTCGCGGTCCGGGAGCTGGTCGAGCTCGCTCGGAAGCTTTCCTACGGGGTCGGACATCGGAATGCGCCGCCTTCCGGACAAGGAGAGGTGGTGGAGAAAAAATCCCTGACGGGCAGGACAGGGTCGTGTGGACCCGGTTGGGGTCCGCGGACGACTGTAAAGCGCTGATCGATGATCGATCAAACAAAAGTGGCGAAAAAATGGCCGTAAGACAAAAGTCGGCACTGCGTGCCAATGAACAAGGCACGCAGTGCCGATCAAAGCGGGATGAATCGGTCGGCTGTCGGGGGGTGTCAGGCCGGTGCCGGGCGGCGTCAGGCGCGCGGAGCGCACCCCAGGACGTGCCGCTTCACCAGCAGACCGATCTCCGGATCGCGGTTGCGGAAGGCCTCGACGAGTGAGGCGTGCTCCTCGGCGTACGACTTCTGTACGGTCCCCAGCCAACGGATCGACAGGGCCGTGAACACCTCGATGCCCAGGCTCTCCCAGGTGTGCAGCAGCACGCTGTTCCCGGCGGCCCGCACCATCTCGCGGTGGAAGCCCACCGTGTGCCGCACCTGGGCCGTACCGTCCTCGACCCGGTCGGCCTCCCACAGGGCCGCCACGTGGGGCTCCAGGGCCGTGCAGTCGGCCGCCAGGCGGGGCGCCGCCAGCTCGGCGGCGATCTGCTCCAGGCCCGCGCGGACCGGGTAGATCTCCTCCAGGTCCGCGGCGGAGAGGTTGCGCACCCGCACGCCCTTGTTGGGCGCCGACTCGATCAGCCGGAGGATCTCCAGCTCGCGCAGGGCCTCGCGGACCGGCGTCTGGCTGACCTCCAGCTCGACGGCGATCCGGCGCTCCACGATGCGCTCGCCGGGCTTCCAGCGCCCGCTGACGATACCCTCCACGATGTGCTCGCGGATCTGCTCGCGCAGCGAGTGCACCACGGGTGGCGTGATCATCGGGTCTTCATCTCCTGATGGGTGTGCAGGGCCGTGCGGACCGGACTCGGGCGCCCGGGGCGGGCGGGCACCTGATGCCTAGACAATACGGCGGCGCCCCCGCCCGGAAGTATTCCGGACGGGGGCGCCGACGGTGAGGCTCGTTACAACAACGGGCCCGCAACGGCACTGCTAGAGGCCGAGTTCGACCTCGAACTCGCCGGCCTCGAGGATCGCCTTGACGGCCGAGAGGTACCGGGCCGCGTCCGCGCCGTCCACCAGGCGGTGGTCGTACGACAGGGTCAGGTACGTCATGTCGCGGATGCCGATGTTCGTGCCCTCGGCGGTCTCGATGACCACCGGGCGCTTGACCGTGGCACCGATGCCCAGGATGGCGACCTGGTTCGGGGGCACGATGACCGTGTCGAACAGCGCACCGCGCGAGCCGGTGTTGCTGATGGTGAAGGTCGCGCCCGACAGCTCGTCCGGCGTGATCTTGTTGCCGCGGACCTTGGCGGCCAGCGAGGCGGTCGCCTTGGAGATGCCCGCCAGGTTGAGGTCACCGGCACCCTTGATGACCGGGGTCATCAGGCCCTTCTCGGAGTCCACGGCGATGCCGATGTTCTCCGAGTCGAAGTAGGTGATCGTGCCCTCGTCCTCGTTGATCCGGGCGTTGACGACCGCGTGGGCCTTCAGCGCCTGGGCCGCTGCCTTGACGAAGAACGGCATCGGCGAGAGCTTGACGCCCTCACGGGCCAGGAACGAGTCCTTGGCCTGGCCGCGCAGCTTCATGATCTTGGTGATGTCCACCTCGACCACGGAGCTGAGCTGCGCCTGCGAGTGCAGCGCCTTCATCATGTTGTCGCCGATGACCTTGCGCATGCGGGTCATCTTGACCGTCTGACCGCGCAGCTCCGAGACGGCGGCCGCGGGGGCGGCCTTCGCGGCGGGAGCGGCGGCGGCCGGAGCCGCGGCGGCGGCCTTGGCGGCCTCGGCGGCGGCCAGGACGTCCTGCTTGCGGATACGGCCACCGACACCGGTGCCCGTGACCGCGGACAGGTCGACGCCGGACTCCGAGGCGAGCTTGCGCACCAGCGGGGTCACGTACGCACCCTCGTCACCGGCGGAGACCGGCGCGGCGGGGGCGGGGGTGACCGGAGCCGGAGCGGCGACCGGGGCCGGAGCGGCCACGGCGACCGGAGCGGCCGGGGCGACGGGAGCCGGAGCCTGGACGGCCGGAGCCGCCACGGGAGCCGGAGCCGCCACAGGAGCCGGAGCGGCGACCGGAGCCGGGGCCGGGGCAGCGGCCGGGGCGGCGGCCGGAGCCGGAGCCGGGGCAGCGGCGGCCGGAGCGGCCGCGGGAGCCGCGCCCGCCGCGCCGATGACGGCCAGACGCGCGCCGACCTCGGCGTTCTCGTCCTCGGCGACCAGGATCTCCAGCAGGGTGCCGGAAACCGGCGCCGGGATCTCGGTGTCGACCTTGTCCGTCGAGACCTCGAGCAGCGGCTCGTCGGCCTCGACCGACTCGCCGACCTGCTTCAGCCAGCGGGTGACGGTGCCCTCGGTGACGCTCTCGCCCAGGGCGGGGAGAACGACGTCCGTGCCGGAAGCGGCGGGGGCGGCGGGAGCCTCGGCCACGGGGGCCGGAGCGGCCGGAGCCTCGGCAGCAGGCGCCTCGGCGACCGGAGCCGGGGCCGCGGGGGCCTCGGCGGCGGCCGGCTCGGCGGCGGGGGCCGCGGCCGGAGCCGGGGCGCCCGAGCCGTCGTCGATGACGGCCAGCTCGGCGCCGACCTCGACGGTCTCGTCCTCGGCGACCTTGATGGAGGCCAGGATGCCCGACACGGGGGAGGGGATCTCGGTGTCGACCTTGTCGGTCGAGACCTCAAGCAACGGCTCGTCGGCCTCGACGCGCTCGCCCTCGGCCTTCAGCCAGCGGGTGACAGTGCCCTCGGTGACGCTCTCACCGAGCGCCGGAAGGGTTACGGAAACCGACATGGTTTCAGTTGCTCCTAACGAAAGTGCGGAAGTGGTCGTCGCGCCCGTGACTGTGGATTAGTCGTGGGAGTGAAGCGGCTTGCCGGCCAGGGCCAGGTGGGCCTCGCCGAGCGCTTCATTCTGGGTCGGGTGCGCGTGGATGAGCTGCGCGACCTCGGCCGGCAGAGCTTCCCAGTTGTAGATCAGCTGGGCCTCGCCGACCTGCTCGCCCATCCGGTCGCCGACCATGTGGACGCCGACCACGGCACCGTCCTTGACCTGGACGAGCTTGATCTCGCCCGCGGTCTTCAGGATCTTGCTCTTGCCGTTGCCCGCGAGGTTGTACTTGAGGGCCACGACCTTGTCCGCACCGTAGATCTCCTTGGCCTTGGCCTCGGTGATACCCACGGAGGCGACCTCGGGGTGGCAGTACGTGACGCGCGGCACACCGTCGTAGTCGATCGGGACGGTCTTGAGACCGGCCAGACGCTCCGCCACCAGGATGCCCTCGGCGAAGCCGACGTGCGCGAGCTGGAGGGTGGGGACGAGGTCACCGACGGCCGAGATGGTCGGCACGTTGGTCTGCATGTACTCGTCGACCAGGACGTAGCCGCGGTCCATCGCGACGCCCTGCTCCTCGTAGCCCAGGCCCTGCGAGACCGGGCCGCGGCCGATGGCGACCAGCAGCACCTCGGCGTCGAAGGTCTTGCCGTCGGCCAGCGTGACGCGCACGCCGGTCTCGGTGTACTCGGCCTTCTGGAAGAAGGTGCCCAGGTTGAACTTGATGCCGCGCTTGCGGAACGCGCGCTCGAGGATCTTCGAGCTGTTCTCGTCCTCGACCGGCACGAGGTGCTTGAGGCCCTCGACGACGGTGACGTCGGTGCCGAAGGACTTCCACGCCGAGGCGAACTCGACGCCGATGACGCCGCCGCCCAGGATGATCGCGGACTCCGGAACGCGGTCCAGGACCAGCGCGTGGTCCGAGGAGATGATGCGGTTGCCGTCGATCTCCAGGCCCGGCAGCGACTTCGGCACGGAGCCGGTCGCCAGCAGGACATGGCGGCCCTGGACACGCTGGCCGTTCACGTCGACGGAAGTCGGGGAGGAGAGGCGGCCCTCTCCCTCGATGTAGGTCACCTTGCGCGAGGCGACCAGGCCCTGCAGACCCTTGTACAGGCCCGAGATGACCTCGTCCTTGTACTTGTGGACACCGGCGATGTCGATGCCCTCGAAGGTGGCCTTGACACCGAACTGGCCCGCTTCGCGAGCCTGGTCAGCGACCTCGCCCGCGTGCAGCAGGGCCTTCGTGGGGATGCATCCGTTGTGCAGGCAGGTGCCACCGAGCTTGTTCTTCTCGATCAGGGCAACGTCGAGACCCAGCTGGGAGGCCCGCAGCGCCGCGGCGTAACCGCCACTGCCACCGCCGAGGATCACTAGGTCGAAAACGGTGCTGGCGTCGTTCGCCACGTCACGTCCTCCATGCATGTGCGCCGGGCGCCGGCCCTCTGGGACCGGGCGGCGGCTGGTAATCGGCCGCTTTTCTTCGGCCCTGTGGTGGGGGCCCTGTCCTGCCGAGAACCCATCTTCGCATTTGTCGGGGGAACGCGGGACGCCGGGCCCGGCCTGCGACGGGTCGTTCCGCCCGAACCGACGGTTACCGAAGCGTAGGAACCTACGGATCCGGGCGGAATTCCGTCGAGAGTGAACGCGCCCCCGGGACCTGGCTCAGGTCCCGGGGGCGCGCCGTCACCGTGGGCCGACCACGGATCGGCGGTACGTCAGCCCAGGTCGCCCGTGGCCGTACGCTCGGCCAGCCGCACCAGGGTGCGGACGGCGGAGCCGGTGCCGCCCTTCGGGGTGTAGCCGTAGGGCGCGCCCTCGTGGAAGGCCGGGCCCGCGATGTCCAGGTGCGCCCAGGTGATGCCCTCGCCCACGAACTCCTGCAGGAAGAGGCCGGCCACCAGGCCGCCGCCCATGCGCTCGCCCATGTTCGCGATGTCCGCGGTGGGGGAGTCCATGCCCTTGCGCAGGTCGGCGGGGAGCGGCATCGGCCAGGAGGCCTCGCCGACCTCCTCGGCGATCTCGTGGATCGAGGTGCGGAACGCGTCGTCGTTGGCCATGATGCCGAAGGTCCGGTTGCCCAGGGCCAGCACCATCGCGCCGGTCAGGGTCGCGACGTCGACGATCGCGTCCGGGTTCTCCTCGGAGGCCTTGGTCAGCGCGTCGCCCAGGACCAGACGGCCCTCGGCGTCCGTGTTGAGGACCTCGACGGTCTTGCCGCTGTACATGCGCAGCACGTCACCGGGGCGGGTGGCGGAACCGGAGGGCATGTTCTCGGCGAGCGCGAGCCAGCCGGTGACGTTGACCTGCAGGCCCAGCTTGGCGGCCGCGACGACGGCGGCGAACACGGCGGCGGCGCCGGACATGTCGCACTTCATCGTCTCGTTGTGACCGGCCGGCTTGAGCGAGATGCCGCCCGAGTCGTAGGTGATGCCCTTGCCGACGAAGGCGAGGGTCTTCTCCGCCTTGGCGTGGGTGTAGGAGAGCTTCACCAGGCGCGGCGGGTTCTCGGAGCCCTTGCCGACGCCCATGATGCCGCCGTAGCCGCCCTTGAGGAGCGCCTTCTCGTCCAGCACCTGGACCTTGATGCCGTGCTCCTTCGCGGTCGCGGAGGCGACCGCGGCGAAGGCCTCGGGGGTCAGGTCGTTCGGCGGGGTGTTGATCAGGTCGCGGGCGACGTTGACCTCGGCCGCGACGACGACGGCGCGCTCGGCCGCGGCCTTGTGCTCCTTGTCACGCGGCTTGGCGCCGAGCAGGGCCACCTCGGCGAGGGGCTGCTTCGGACCGCCGTTCTTGGCGCCCTTCTTGTCGCCGCCCTGGTACGCGGTGAACGCGTACGCGCCGAGCAGCGCGCCCTCGGCGACCGCGGTCACGGCGGAGGCGTCGTCGAGGGGGAGCGCGAAGGCGGCCTTCTTGGTGCCGTGCAGCGCGCGGGCCGCGGCGCCGGAAGCGCGGCGCAGCGCCTCCTCGTCGTAGGACTCGTCCGTGTCCGGGACCGAGCCGAGCCCGACCGCCAGCACGACCGGGACCTTCAGGCCGGCCGGGGCGGGGAGCTTGGTGGTCTCGCCTTCGGCGCCGGAGGCACCGAGGGCTTCGAGCACGGCGGCCAGCTTTCCGTCGAACGCCTTGTCCACGGCCTCGGCGCCGGCGGCGACTACGGGGCCCTTGGGGCCCTTCGCCACGCCGACCACGAGGGCGTCGGCGCGCAGCGTCGCAGCGCCGGCAGTGCTGAGAGTCAGAGCAGTCACGGTGGTGAAGTCTCGCTTCCGTCTATGTGGTGTGGGGCTTCGGTCGGGTCGGGGTCGCCGGCCGTTCCGGCAGCGATCGTATTCCGGCGCGGCGGCCGCCAGAAATGAGCCTACGCGTACGGACTCGTCCGTACGCCACTCGAAGGTTTGGCAACTTGTTCGATCATCACGGCTGCGGGTTCACCCATCTGTGGTCTGTGTTCCAGGTTTGCCGCTTAGACCTGACGAGGTCCGAGAGACTCGAGCCACTCTCGCAAGGGGACGCGGGGTCCCTTTGCATGATTTCCACAGAGCCTCCCCGACCCGGCCGACCGCCACAGGGCCGACGTCGCGGGATGCCTGCGGGGGGAAAGGCCGAAATGGTCAACAAGAACCGGATGAACAGGGTCGCCGCCGCCATGGCCGCGGCAGCCCTGGTGTCCGTCGCCGTACCCGCCGCGACCGCCCAGGCGGTCACGGCTCCACGGATCGACCTGAAGGTGCTGGTCGTCGACGACGGCGGCAGCTCCGTCCAGGCGATCACCGCGGAACTCACCAGCAGCGGAGTTCCGTTCACCCGCGTCGACCTGGGCAGCAGCGGCCGCCCGGTGATCAACGCGGCGTACCTCGCGGACACGGTCGACGGCCGTCCGCGCGCCAAGTTCCAGGGCGTCGTGCTGCCGAACGAGAACCCGTTCGGCGCGGGATCGGCCGAAATGGCCGCCCTCAGCGCCTACGAGACGACGTACGGCATCCGTCAGGTGGACGCCTACACGTGGGCGCACCCGGAGGTCGGCCTCGAGTACACGGACAACGGGGGGTACAGCGGGACGCTCGACGGCACGCAGGCGGCCGTCACGGCGGCCGGCAAGACCGGCCCCTTCGGATACCTGGGGGGTCAGGTCGCGTTCGAGGACAACTCTCCGCTGATTCCGGAGAGTTACGGCTTCATGGCCAAGCCGCGGGCGGGCTACACCAGCTACCTCGACGCCCCGGTCGGGGCGGGGCGGGCCTCGCTCGTCGGCGAGTACGCCCACGACGGGCGCAAGGAACTGGTGGTCACCTTCGGGTACAACCAGTACCAGCAGCAGTTCCGGCTGCTGGCGCGGGGCATCGTCGAGTGGCTCACCCAGGGCGTGCACCTCGGCCAGAGCCGCAGCTACTTCGCGGTCCACGTCGACGACGTCCTGGCGCCGGACGCGCGCTGGAGCAAGGACCTCAACTGCACGCCGGGTGACTACGCCTGCGCGGGCGGCGCGGGCCAGGAGAGCGACATCCGGATGACGGCGGCCGACGCGCAGTTCCTCGCGCAGTGGCAGACGAGCAAGAACTTCAAGCTCGACATGGTCTTCAACGCCGGGGCGGGGGAGGAGTGGAAGACCGAGCACGCCAACACCGACGCGCTCGCCGCCCAGCTCATCGCGGACAAGGCGAAGTACCGCTGGGTGAACCACACCTACACGCACCTGTTCCTCGGGTGCCTGCAGAACGTCACCACGAATCCCTGGACCTGCACGACCAACGCCCAGGGCGCCATCCAGTGGACCACCCGCGCCGACATCTCGAAGCAGATCAGCGACAACAACAACTGGGCCGCGTCCAAGGGCATCACCACCGACCGCTCCGAACTGGTCACCGGTGAGCACTCGGGCCTCAAGGTGCTGCCGCAGCAGCCCGTGGACAACCCCAATCTGGCCGGGGCCCTCGCCGACAACGGCGTGAAATGGACCGCGAGCGACAACTCGCGCGAGCCGGACATGCGGGCCGTCGGCGCCGCCCAGACCGTCCCCCGGTACCCGATGAACGTGTACTACAACACGGGCACCAACGCGGAGATGGCCGACGAGTACAACTGGATCTACACCAGCCGCGCCGACGGCGGCAGCGGTCTGTGCGAGGACAACCCGGCCACCTCCACCTGCCTGCCCGGCGCCCTCGACCCGAACACCGGCTACCTGAACTACATCGTCCCCCAGGAGGCCCGGACCGCCCTGCGGCACGTGCTCTCCAACGACCCCCGCCCGCACTACGTCCACCAGGCCAACCTCGCCGAGGACCGCACCCTCTACCCGGTGCTCGACCAGGTCCTCGACACCTACCGGACCCTGTACGCGCCCAGCGCCCCGATCGTCAACCAGAGCCAGAAGGACTCCGGCGTGGAGCTGAGCCGCCGGGCCGCCTGGGACAAGGCGCTCGCCGCGGGCCAGGTCACGGCGTACCGCATCGGCACCGACGTCACGGTCAAGGCCCCCAGCGGGGTCGTCGCGCCCCTCACCGCCCCCGAGGGCACCAAGAAGCAGATGCTGCTCGGTACCTCCGTCTTCGGCACCGCCTACGCGGGCAACCGCTCCGCCTGGACCGCGCCGGAAGTCCTGCAGTCCGCGGTGACGCTCAAGCTGCCCAGCTGAGCCGGCGCACCTGAGCCGGCGCACCTGAGCCGGCGCACCTGACCCGGCGCACCCGACCGGGCGCACCACCCCGCACCACCCGCACCGCACGCAGCACCACAGCGCCGGCGCTCCGCGAACCCACGGGCGCCGGCCCCTTTTCCGTCCTGGGGGGACACACCGCATGAGCCGTGGGCGTCATGTCACCATGCTCACCGAAGGCACCTATCCACACGTTCACGGGGGCGTCAGCACCTGGTGCGACCAGCTGGTCCGCGGGATGCCGGAGGTCGACTTCAACGTCATAGCCCTGACCGGCTCCGGTCGCGAGCCGGTGACCTGGGAACTGCCGCGCAACGTCTACCGGCACACCGCCGTGCCGCTCTGGGGACCGGCACCCGGCCGGGGCCTGCGCCGGCCCCTGCGGGGCAAAGCCCACCGCCGCTTCACCGAGACGTACGAACAGTTCCTGCTCTCCCTGCTCGCCCCGCCGTCCGGTCCCGGCAACGCCGCCTTCTCCGCCGCCCTGCACGAACTCGCGCTGCACGCCCGGGCGGGCCGGCTCGCCACCGCCCTGCGCTCCGAGTCCGTCCTGCGCACGCTCATGACCGTGTGGACCCGCCCGGGGATGCCCACCGCGGGCGCCGCGCCCACCATCCACGACGCGCTCACCGCCACTGACCTGCTGGAACACGCGCTGCGCCCGCTCGCCGTGCGGATCCCGCCCGACAGCGTCGCGCACGCCGTCAGCAGCGGCCTCGCCACTCTCCCCGCGCTCGCCGCCAAACGCCTCGACGGGGTCCCGTTCCTGCTCACCGAGCACGGCATCTATCTGCGCGAGCGCTACCTCGGCTACCGCACCGCCGCCCAGCGCTGGCCCGTCAAGGCCCTGCTGCTCGGCTTCTACCGCGAGCTGAACTCCGAGGGGTACCGCCAGGCCGACCTGATCACCCCGTGCAACCAGTACAACCGGCGCTGGGAGGAGCGCGGCGGGGCGCCCTCCGAGAAGATCCGTACGGTCTACAACGGCGTCGACCCGCACGCCTTTCCCGAGGCCGGGCCCGAGCCCGAGGTCCCCACCCTCAGCTGGTGCGGACGCATCGACCCCATCAAAGACCTCGAAACCCTCATCCGCTCCTACGCGTTCATGCGCGAGGAGCTGCCCGCCCTGCGGCTGCGGCTCTTCGGCCCCGTCCCCGCGGGCTGCGAGGACTACCGGCTGCGCCTGGAGAAGCTCGCCGCCGAACTCGGGGTCACCGACGGGATCTCGTACGAGGGCCGCATCGCAGAGGTCGCCAAGGCCTACGCCGCGGGCAGCATCGTGATGCTCTCCAGCATCAGCGAGGGCTTCCCCTTCAGCATCATCGAAGCGATGTCCTGCGGGCGCACCACCGTCTCCACCGACGTCGGCGGGGTCCGCGAGGCCGTCGGCGACACCGGGCTCGTCGTACCGCCCCGCGAACCGGAGCTGATGGCGAAGGCCACCCTCGCGCTGCTGCGCGACGACGCCCGCCGCGCCGAGCTGGGGCGGATGTCGCGCAAGCGCGTGGTGGAGAAATTCACCCTCCATCAGTCCGTGGACGGCTTCCGGCACATCTACCGCGAACTCGCCGGACAGCCGGTGCCGCCCCTCCACGCGGGCGAGGACTGGACCCGGCGCCTCGCCGACCCCTGGTACCGCGAACTCGCCGCCGACGGGAGCCTGTGGTGAGCGGTTCCCTCTGGCTCAAGATCCCCGGCGGCGACACGCTGCCCGCCATCCCCCGGCCCCGGCGCACCGGGCCGGGGGTGGCCGCCGCCGACCCGATGGACGAACTCGTCGACCGGCTCGGCCCGTTCATCGCCGCCGCCGTGCACCCCGACGAGATCGCCGCCGTCCTCGAATCCGACGGCATGACCGACGAGCACATCCGGCTCGCCTACGGCCGCCACGACTCCTTCGCGCTCGCCGAGGAGCTGTACGCCCGGGTGCCCCGGTCCTTCCCCGAACCCGCCGAGACCCCCGACCCCTGGAAGGTCTCCCTCACCGCCTGCCTGCTGCGCGGGCTGATCTTCGCCCTGCCCGGGCTCGCCTACATCCTGGGCGCGCCGCTGCTGGAGGGGCCGCCCGACCGGCTCGGGCTGCCCGCCGGGACCCTGACCCTGCTCGCCGGGGCCCTGATCGGCTGGGTCTGGGACCAGACCCTGTCCCACCGCGCCTACTCCTGGCTGGGCCTCGGCGACCGGGCGGCCGCCGGGCGGACCCTGCTGGTCGGCGCCCCGGCGGGCGCCCTGCTGGGCAGCGCGGCGGCGCTGGCCGTGCCCGGTGGGCCCGCCTTCTCCTACGCCTTCGCCGCCGGGCAGGCCGTCTACGTCGGGGCCGCGACGGTCCTGCTCGTCCTGGGCCGGGAGCGGCTGCTGCTCTGCGCCCTGCTGCCGATGGCGGCGGGCGCGGTGGTGTCGCTGACCGTGGGGCTGGCGA
Source organism: Streptomyces sp. NPDC002138 (assembly GCF_040296485.1). Taxonomy (NCBI): domain Bacteria; kingdom Bacillati; phylum Actinomycetota; class Actinomycetes; order Kitasatosporales; family Streptomycetaceae; genus Streptomyces; species Streptomyces sp. NPDC002138. The sequence continues at coordinate 114,167 of NZ_JBEOXE010000011.1, forward strand.
CCCCGGCCCGGGTGGTCCTGCTCGCACTGTCGCTGCTGGCGGCCTGCGCCCTCGCCCTGCGGGAACTGCCGCTGGCCGAGGGGGTACGGGCGACCGCGCGCCGGGTCCGCGGCTGGGCGCGGCGGGGCTCCGGCGAGGGGATGGTGCGCTGGCGGATGCTGCGGGGCGCCGAGGAGGAGTTCGCGCCGCGCGGGCCCCGGCTCGCGGACTCGGTGCCCTTCGGGGTGTTCGGCCTGGGCACCGGCCTGCTCGTGCTCTACGCCGCCCTCGGCGAGGTGCTCGCGGGCGGCCCCGCCGAGGCGGTCGCGGCCCCCTCGGCGGTGGCCCTCACCCTCAGCATGGGCCCCGCCGAATGGCTGCTCCACCGCTTCCGCAGCGGCTCCCTGGCGGGGCTGCGGGCCGCCCGCTCGCCCCGGGCGTTCGGGGGGCGGATGCTGGTGACCCTGGCCGAGTGCCTGGCCTCGTACCTGGCGGTGCTCCTCGCCCTGGGCGTCGCCGGGACCCTGCTGTGGACCGGGGCGCCCGGGCTCACCGGGGTCCGGGTGGCGACCCTGCTGCTGCTCGGCACCGTGATGTGGACCGGGCTGCTGCTGCAGTCCTTCGGCGCGGTGCGGGCCGCCGCCGCGGTGTGCGCGGCGGCCGCCGCCGCGCAGAGCCTGGCCCTGCTGACCGGCTTCGGGCAGCCCCGGCTGGTCCAGCTGGTGGTGGCGGGGGCGGCGGCGGCCGCGCTGGCCGCGCTGGTCTGCGTACTCCTCGGCCGTGCGACGGCGCACCGCTGACCCGCCCCGCGCAGGCGCGGGCCCGAGACGACCGATGCGCTGACACGACCGAAGAGAAGTGAAGGAAGCCATGCTGCTGGTGCCCTTGTACGAGCATCCCGCCGACCGGCCGGAGGCCTGGGAGACCCTGATCCGCGCCGCCGGGCGGCTGCACTCGGTGGTGCTCAATCCCGACAGCGGCCCGGGCGCCGCTCCCGACGAGCGGTTCGCCGCCGTCGCGGAGCGGCTGCGCGCGGCGGGCGTGCCCGTCCTGGGCTACGCCGACACCGACTACGGGCGGCGCCCGCACGCGGCCGTCGTCCAGGACCTGCTGCGCCACCGCGACTGGTACGGCACCGACGGCGCCTTCCTCGACCAGGTCTCCGCCGACGGGGACCAGCTGGCCCACTACCGGCGGCTCGCCGTCGCCTCCCGGGCCGCGGGCGCCCGTACGCTCGTACTCAACCACGGGGTGCACCCGCATCCCGGCTACGCCGAACTCGCCGATCTGCTGGTCACCTTCGAGGGCCCGTGGGACGCCTACCGGGACGCGGCGGCGGTCCCGCCGTGGACCGCCGACCATCCCGCGCAGCGGTTCTGCCACCTGGTGTACGCGGTCCCGCCGGGCGCTCCGACGGCCGAACTGGCCGCGCAGCGCGGGGCGGCGGTGCACTGCGCGGTCCCGGGCACCGGGGCGCACCCGTGGGGGACCCTGCCGTACGCACTGGAGGCCGCCGGATGAGGAGAACGCCCGTACGGGGCCGGCTGCTGTGGGTGGTGCCGCTGCTGCTCCTCGCGGCCTGTACGGCGGGCCCGGACGACGACGGCGACGACGCCCCGGGCCCGGGTCCGGCGCCCACCCGGGCGCCGGGGGAGCGCTGGCAGCCGAAGCCGGGCACCGGCTGGCAGTGGCAGCTCACCGGCAAGCTGGACACCTCGGTGGACGCGGCCGTGTACGACGTGGACGGGTTCACCACGAGCAAGGAGCAGGTCGCGGGCCTGAAGGAGGACGGCCGGGAGGTGATCTGCTACCTGTCGACCGGCGCGTGGGAGGACTTCCGGCCGGACGCGGGGGACTTCCCGAAGGACATGCTCGGCAAGGGCAACGGCTGGGACGGGGAGCGCTGGCTGGACATCAGGCGCCTGACCGAGCTGGAGCCGCTGATCGCGAAGCGCTTCGACATGTGCCGGGACAAGGGCTTCGACGCGGTGGAGCCGGACAACATGGACGGCTACCGCAACACCTCGGGCTTCCCGCTGACCGCCGACGACCAGCTGCGCTACAACCGGCTGATCGCGAAGCTGGCGCACGACCGGGGGCTGGCGGTGGGCCTCAAGAACGACCTGGACCAGATCCCGCAGCTGGTCGGCGACTTCGACTTCGCGGTCAACGAGCAGTGCGCGCAGTACGCGGAGTGCGAGCGGCTGACGCCCTTCGTCGCGGCGGGCAAGGCGGTCTTCCACGTGGAGTACGAGCTCCCGCTCGGCCGGTTCTGCGCCCGCTCCAAGGAGCTGGGGCTCAGCTCGCTGCAGAAGAAGTACGAGCTGGACGCCTGGCGCAAGGCCTGTTGAGGGGCGCGGGGCCGGGCCGGGGGCTACACCGGCAGGATGACGTGCACCCGGTAGCCGCCCCCGTACCGGGGCCCGGCGAAGCAGGAGCCGCCCAGGGCGCCCGCCCGCTCGCGCATGCCCAGCAGCCCGTGGCCGCCGCCCGGGTCGACGGGCGGGGGCGAGGGGTCCGCGCCGGAGCCGCCGTCGTCGAGCACGGTGACCTCGGCCGACGAGCCGACCCGGACCACGCTGACCTCGGCGCGGGCTCCGGGACCGGCGTGCTTGCGCACGTTCGTCAGCGCTTCCTGGATCACCCGGTACGCGGCCAGGTCCACGGCGGCGGGCAGGGCCGCCCCGGGCTCCGGACCCAGCTGGACGATGACGTCCACCGGCAGCCCGGCGTGACGGAAGGTGTCCACCAGCGCGTCCAGGACGGCGAGTCCCGGCGCCGGTTCGGTCGGGGCCTCCGGGTCACCGGACTGGCGCAGCAGCCCGACGGTGGCCCGCAGTTCGTTGAGCGCGGAGCGGCTGGCCTCGCGGACGTGCGCGAGGGCCTCCTTGGCCTGGTCGGGTCGCTTGTCCATGACGTGCGCCGCCACCCCCGCCTGCACGTTGACCAGGGCGATGTGGTGCGCGACCACGTCGTGCAGGTCGCGGGCGATCCGCAGCCGCTCCTCGGCGACCCGGCGCCGGGCCTCCTCCTCGCGGGTCCGCTCCGCGCGCTCGGCCCGCTCGCGGATCGCGTCGATGAAGGCGCGGCGGCTGCGGACGGCGTCCCCGGCGGCCGCGGCCATCCCGGTCCAGGCGAACAGCCCGAGGTTCTCCTGCGCGTACCAGGGCAGCGGCCCGGCGAGCATCGCGACCCCGGTCAGCCCGGCCATGGTGAGCAGGCCGACGCGCCAGGTCGTCGGCCGGTCGGTGCGCGCGGCCAGCGAGTACAGGGCGACCACGGCGCCCATCGCGACGGGCGCCCGGGGCTCGCCGGTGAGCAGCTCGGTCAGGGTGAGCGCACTGGTCACGGCGAGCACCGCGAGCGGGTGGCGCCGGCGCAGCACCAGGACGGCCGCCGTGAGGACCATCAGCACCAGCGACAGCAGATGGGGCGTCCGGGTGCCGAAGGTGGGCTGCCCGTGCGGCCCGTGCGGGTCGGCGAACGAGCCGAGGACCATGGCGACGAACACCCCGAGGGCCAGCAGGGCATCGGTGGCGAGCGGGTGCGCGCGCATCCAGTGCCGGGTACCGGCCAGGGGCGGCCCGAAGGGTGTGGTCACGGGAACCTACGGTACGGCCTGCGGCCCGCCCGGCGAGGAGCGGGCGGGCGGGGCCCCGGGCGGCGGCGGCCTGCGTCCCGGCGGGACGCGGCGGCGGTCCGATCCCCACGTGGCGCGGACCAGGCACACCGCCATGACGGCGGCGATGGCCGCCAGGTGCTCCTTGCCCGCCAGGTTGTTCTTCACGATCACCTCGATGATCATGACGGCGATCACCAGGCCCCCGGTGACGTACGCCCGGTAGCGCCAGCACACGAAGACGGCGAGCCCCACGACCGCCGCCGACGGCCCGGTGTCGTTGACCACCCGGTCCGTCAGCGGCAGCCCGAAGGGGTGCTCGGGGCTCAGCGAGAGCCCGATCCGCGCGTACGTCGTACCGGCCAGCGTGGCCACGTACCCGATCAGCAGCGTCCGCCACCAGCCGATGCAGATCTCCGCGATCCCGAACACCAGCAGCATCTGGAGCAGCGCGCCCCACACCGGCAGGTCCAGGGCGGGCACGAACAGCGACAGCGGGGTCCGGATCAGGGCCAGCCAGAACGGGTCGGCGGCCTTCACCGACCCGAGGTCCTGCACCGGCTGGAAGCCCCAGGACTGGTTCTGCACGATCTGGAAGACCGTGGTCAGGACGACCGCGCCGAGCGACATCGGGACCGCCCGCCACCCCTTGGCGGCGAGCGTGTCCCGGACGGTCCAGTACAGGGGCCCCCACTCACGGCGGGCGAACCGCCTCAGTGAGGCTGTGGTCAACGGTGCGTCTCCAGGTGTCTGCGGTGCAGCCACTTCGGCAGACCGGGAGCCTCCAGGAAGCCCTCGGCGCGGCCCGCCGCGATACCGATCCGCAGCAGGTCCGAACTCTTCTCGAAGAGCATGAACCGCGGTTCCCAGATCGGCCGGTATTTGGCGTTGGCCCGGTAGAGGGACTCGATCTGCCACCACCGCGAGAAGAAGCTGAGCAGCGAGCGCCACATCCGCAGCACCGGACCCGCGCCGAGCTTGGAGCCCCGCTCGAAGACGGATCGGAACATCGCGAAGTTCAGCGAGACCTGCGTGACCCCGATCTCCTTGGCCCGCTCCAGGAGTTCGATGACCATGAACTCCATCAGGCCGTTCTCGGAATCCCGGTCACGGCGCATCAGGTCGAGCGACAGGCCCTTGGGCCCCCACGGTACGAACGACAGCACCGCCCGCAGCTCGCCCGTGCCGTCGGTGCACTCCAGCATCACGCACTGACCGTCCGCCGGATCACCCAGCCGGCCCAGCGCCATCGAGAAGCCGCGCTCGGTCGCGCCGTCGCGCCAGTCGTCCGCCCGCCGCAGCAGGACGTCCATCTCCGCGGCCGGAATGTCCGCGTGCCGCCGGATCCGCACCTCGTACCCGGCCCGCTTGACCCGGTTGTAGGCCTGCCGGACGGTCCGCATCGCGCGGCCCTCCAGCGTGAACTCGTCGGTCTCCACGATCGCCTCGTCGCCCAGCTCCAGGGCGTCCAGGCCGTGCCGGGCGTAGATCGTGCCCGCCTCCTCGCTCGCGCCCGTCACCGCGGGCACCCAGCCGTGCTCCCGGGCCTCGGCCAGCCACGGCTCGATCGCCCCGGGCCACGCCTCGGGGTCGCCGATCGGGTCGCCGGAGGCCAGCGAGACCCCGCCGATCACCCGGTAGGTGACCGCGGCCTTGCCGGTGGGGGACCAGATCACGCTCTTCTCGCGGCGCAGCGCGAAATAGCCCAGCGAATCGCGGTCGCCCTGCTTGGCGAGGAGCGCGCGCAGCCGCTCCTCGTCCGCCTCGGTGAGCGGGTCCACGGCCCGGCGGGAGCGGAAGGCGGCGAACAGCACCGCCAGCAGCAGCACCGTCGACATCACGTTGATGAAGACGTCCACCCAGGCGGGCGTGGTGATCCCGCTCAGCGCCTGGTCGTCGGGCGCGAGCGTGACCAGCCGCATCACGCCGTAGCGCCAGCGGGTCAGGAACGTCACCCCGGACTGGTCCGGAGCGTTGTTGGTCGCGCCCACCAGCAGCGCGGCGATCAGCGAGGCCGCCAGCAGGCCGACGGCCCCGACCACGGTCGCCAGCTTCGGGTTCGAGCGGTCACCGCGCGCGTAGAACTCCTTGCGGCCCAGCAGCAGCGCCCCGACGAACGAGGCGGTCAGGACCAGCGAGATCCAGTTCTGCGTGTGCGCGCGGAACTCGGGATAGTACGAGGTGCACGTCACCAGGACGAAGGCGATCAGCAGCAGCCCGCTGAGCACCACGTTGAGGATCCACGCGGCCCGCTTGCGGCGGCCCATCGTCACCGCGAGCATCAGCGAGAACAGGCCGGACGCGAAACCGGCCGTGAGCAGGTACGGCGTGTAGAAGTCGGCGGTGTTGTGGTCGCGCAGGTCCTGCCCGAGCGAAAGCCACACCGCGCTGAGGAAGTTGATGAAGGTGACGGCGCGCAGGTACCACACCGCGAACGCGGCGCTGCGCCGCGAACGGGCGCTTCCCCGGCCGGTTTCCCGGCCCCCCGTCTTGCCGGCGTCGCCGGACTCTTTCCTGCCGCTCGGATCGCCGACGGGTGCCCGGTCGGTGCTCCGGTCGGTCTCTGCGCTGGTCAAACGGACCTCTCCCATGAAAAGCGATGATGTGGGGCCCGCCTTCCCCCGGAGAGCAGGAAGACCCCGGGCCTGGTCAGGGCGCCAAGGGTCCCCGACCCACTACTCCGGCGACGGGCCGGTCGATGCCGTCGTCCGTTCCGGGAGGTCCGCCGCGAGCGCGGCGGCCGCCTGGACCAGCGGGAGGGCGAGCAACGCCCCGGTTCCTTCTCCCACTGTGACGCCGTGGTCCAGCACCGGGTTGAGTGCCATCCGGTCGAGCGCCTTCGCCTGCCCCGGTTCGCCGCTCGCCTGGCCCGCCAGCCACCAGTCCGGGGCCCGGAAGGCGGCCCGTTGGGCCACCAGACCGCACGCCGCCGAGACGATCCCGTCAAGGATCACCGGCGTACGGCGCACCGCGCACTGGAGCAGGAAACCGGTCATGGCGGCGACGTCCGGCCCGCCGACCGCGGCCAGCAGCGCCACCTGGTCGCCGAGGACCGGGCGGGCGCGGCGCAGCGCGTCGCGGATCGCGGCGCACTTGCGCATCCAGGTCAGGTCGTCGATGGGCGCGCCACCGCGGCCGGTGACCACGGAGGCGTCCGTGCCGCACAGGGCGGCGACGAGGGTGGCGGCGACGGTGGTCCCGCCGACGCTGAGATCACCGAGGACGACGAGGTCCGTACCGGAGTCCGCCTCCTCGTCCGCGATCGCCATGCCCAGGCGGACGGCGTCCCGCGCCTCCTCGGGCGTCATCGCGTCCTCGGTGTCGATGCGGCCGCTGCCCCGGCGGATCCGGTGCTTGACCACGTCCTCGGGCAGCAGCCCCGGATCGCAGTCCAGACCCGCGTCCACGACCCGCAGCCCCGCGCCGAAGCGGGCGGCCAGGATCGACACCGGGCGCTCGCCGTCGAGCACGGACCGTACGAGGAGGTGGGCGGAGCCGGCGGGGCGCGCGGACACGCCCTCGGCCGCGATCCCGTGGTCGGAGGCGAAGAGGACCACGCGGGGCCGCTCGATCGGCGCGACCGGAACGCGGCCCTGCGCGGCGGCGAGCCAGTCGGCCAGCTCGTCGAGCCGCCCGAGCGCCCCGGCGGGCACGGCCAGCCGTTCGCGGCGATCCTCGGCGTCACGCCGGACGCCCCCGTCGGGGCGCTCGATCAGATCGGAGAAGTCGTCGAGATTCAGCGTGGTCATCTGCCGAAGAGTACCCGTGCCCGCCCGCCGGTTCATGCCCTGCCCGTCGGCCCCGGCGCGGCCCTGAGGGAGCGTCATTCCTTGAGGGTCACCGGCTGGCCCGACACCACCAGCAGGACGTGCTCGCACTCCGCCGCCACCGCCGCGTTCAACCGGCCCAGCTCGTCGCGGAAGCGCCGCCCCGACGCGGTCGCCGGGACGATGCCCGCGCCCACCTCGTTGCTGACGAGCACCACCCGCCGCCGGGTCGAGCGGACGGCCGCCACCAGCGCCGCCGTGCGCCGGCGCAGCTCCTTGCGGCCGCCGCCTTCCCACGTCTCGTCGTCCCACGCCCCGGACCGGTCCATCGCGTCGGTGAGCCACAGCGCCAGACAGTCGATCAGCAGGGCCGGGCCCTGCGGGCCCTCGTCGAGCAGCTCCACCAGGTCGCAGGTCTCCACGGTCCGCCAGGTACCGGGCCGGCGCTCCCGGTGCAGCCCGACCCGCGCCGCCCACTCCGGATCGCCCTCGCGGGTGCCGCTCGTGGCGACGTAGAGCACCTCGGGGAATCCGGCGAGACGCCGCTCCGCCTCCAGGGACTTGCCGGACCGGGCCCCGCCCAGCACCAGGGTGCGCCGCGGCAGGTCCGGTACCGCGTGGTACTCGCCCACCACCAGCGTGGTCCCGTCCGGCACCACCCGCGCACCGACGGCCGCGCACCGGCGCGCCAGCTCCCGGCCGGGCGGGACGTCGTGGTCGAGGTGGACGGCGATCACATCGGTGGCCGGGCCGACCGCGCCGCTCGCCCGCAGCCGGGCCAGTGCCTCGGGCCGCCCCGGCACGTCGAGCAGGACCATGTCGTACGGCCGCTCCGAGACGCCGTTCGTCCCGGCCGGGGCCCCGCCGGGCGGCAGGTACAGCAGCCGGTCGCCGTCGGGCCCGGTCACCTCGTACCCGGTGCCCGGCGCGTCCATCGCCACCGCCCGCACCCGGTGGCCGCTGATCACCGACAGCTGCCGCCCGTCCGGCACCCGGCCCGCGGCGGGCAGCCCCGGCGGGAGCTCCACGGCGGGGCCGTCGTGCGGGTGGGTCAGCAGCACCTGGCGCACCCCGCCCAGGGAATGCCCGGACCGGGCGGCGGCCAGGACGGCCCCGGGGGTGAGATCGAGCAGCAGCGCCCCGTCGACGAGCAGCGCGGTGGCGGCCCGCGCCCGGGTGCCCACGGAGACGGCGCAGGCCGCACAGGGACAGCCGGGGCGGGGCAGTCCTTCGGGTGTGCCGGTGCCCAGCAGAGTCAGTTCCACACAGATGATCCTCCCGCGTCCGCGCGAGTGGTGCGCGCCCGGCTAGTCTGCGGGCAGACTCACGGGGAGTACCCGGACGCGTACCGGCCGGGTACAGGACGAGCAACGGAGGCGGACATGGCGTGGACGTGGCGGTTCGAGGCGGCCGATGGCAGCGAGTCGACCCCGGCGGTGGTCCCGGAGGAGTTCACGACGCAGGGCGACGCGGAGTCCTGGATCGGTGAGTACTGGAAGGAACTGCTCGAGGGCGGTACGGAGCGGGTGAAGCTGTCCGACGACGGCGGCACCGAGCTGTACACGATGAGCCTGAGCGAGGCCCAGCAGGCCTGAGGCCGGCGGGTCCGCGGCCGGCCGGTCTCCGGGGGGCAGCCCCCGGAAGCCGGTCCCGCATCGCAGCCCGTGACCTCAGCCCCGGACCCCGCACAGGTGCAGCAGCGCGGCGACCCCGCGGTAGGGGTCGGTGCGCCCGGCCCGGTCCTCGGCGGCCAGCAGCTGCTCCAGCTCCGCCTCGGGGGGCAGCACCTCGCCCGCCTCGCTGCCGTCGGTGAAGACCCGTACGCCGTACCAGGCCTGCAGCGGCGCGCCGATCCCGGACAGGGTCGCGGTCAGCGTGGAGAGCCGGTCCGCCCGTACGTCCAGGCCCAGCCGGTTCGTGTAGGCGACCCGGTCGAAGGCGGCCAGCGCGGCCGGCCAGTCCCCGCCGAGCGCGGGGCGCATCGCGAGGGCGTCGCCGTTGCGCACGAGCAAGGACAACAGTCCGCCGTGCGCCAGCATCCGGGCCAGCCCGGCGAGCATGCCGTCCGGCTCCGGTACGTACATCAGCACGCCGTGGCAGAGCACCACGTCGAAGCTGCCCGGCACGAAGTGCGCGCCGGTCTCCCGGCCGTCGCCCTCCATCAGCCGGACCCGGTCGCGGATCCCGGCCGGCTCGGCGGCGAGCGCCTCGTGGGCCACGGCCAGCATGCCGGGGTCCTGCTCCAGACCGGTCACCATGTGCCCGGCCCGGGCCAGGCGCAGGGCCTGGGTGCCCTGGCCCATGCCGACGTCGAGGACGCGCAGCCGCTGCCCGACCGGGAAGCGGTGCGCGATCTGCTCGTCGACCTGACGGCCCACGAGTTCCTGGCGGACCGCGTTACGCAGGCCGCCCAAGCCCTCCAGCCACAGCCGGGCACCGCCCGCGAAGCTGTCGCCCGCGGCTGCGGGCGGCGCTCCGGTCAGGGCCGTTCCCCACGCTTGACCTGCGGCTTCGGCAGGCGGAGCCGGCGCATCTGGAGCGTGCGCATCAGGCCGTAGGCGACGGCGCCGCGCTTGGGCTCGTCCGGGAAGCGGGTGTTCAGCGCCTTGCGCAGGCGGATGAACAGGCCGATGGAGTCGACGATGATCAGCACGATCACGCCGAGCCACAGGAGCAGGGCGATGTTCTGGATCGACGGGACCCGGACCATGCTCAGCACCAGGATGATCACCGCGAGGGGCAGGAACATCTCGGCGACGGAGAAGCGGGAGTCCACGAAATCGCGGGCGAACCTGCGGACCGGGCCCTTGTCACGGGCGGGCAGGTAGCGCTCGTCGCCACTGGCGAGGGCCTCTCGCTGCTTGGTCATCTCGATCCGGCGGCGTTCACGGGCGCGCTTGGCATCCTCCTTGCGATTGCCGGTCGAGGCCACCACGGCCTTGCGCTGCGACTGGGCCACAGCACGCTTCGGCGTCGGGCGGCCCTTCGGGGCCTGCGGGTCACGGGTCTGCGAGAGGTCGGCGCTCACCTTGTCGGTGGCGGCGGCCTTCTCTTCCTTGGAGGAGCGGCTACCAAACACAAAACCCAAGCCTACGTGGTCGCGGCCACGGCCCCCACCCCGGCGGGGAACGATCCCGCAACGGCGGGCGTCTTTACCGGTGACGGGTCCGCCCCGTCACGGGTGTGGGCGCCCGCCTCCCGGGGGACCACCTACTCCTCCAGCCTGACGGGCCGGGGGAGAGGTCGTCCTGGAGGAGGAGCGCATCCGTACCCGAACAGTGCGGTAATAGAGGCAGGGCCCGTACTGTGGGTCTTGTAGGTGACCACGAGCCGAAGTCCTTCAGAAGGGGGCGCGCGAAGCCCATGAGCGGTGTCATGAAGCGTATGGGGATGATCTTCCGCGCGAAGGCGAACAAGGCCCTTGACAAGGCCGAGGACCCGCGCGAGACCCTGGACTACTCGTACCAGAAGCAGCTCGAACTGCTCCAGAAGGTCCGCCGCGGAGTCGCCGACGTGGCGACCTCCCGCAAGCGCCTGGAGCTCCAGCTGAACCAGCTGCAGGGCCAGTCCGCCAAGCTGGAGGACCAGGGCCGCAAGGCCCTCGCGCTCGGCCGTGAGGACCTGGCCCGCGAGGCCCTGTCCCGCCGCGCCTCGCTCCAGCAGCAGGTCAGCGACCTGGAAGTGCAGCACCAGACCCTCCAGGGCGAAGAGGAGAAGCTGACCCTCGCGGCGCAGCGCCTCCAGGCCAAGGTGGACGCCTTCCGCACCAAGAAGGAGACCATCAAGGCCACCTACACCGCGGCCCAGGCGCAGACCCGGATCGCGGAGTCCTTCTCTGGCATCTCCGAGGAGATGAGCGACGTCGGCCTCGCCATCCAGCGGGCCGAGGACAAGACCGCCCAGCTCCAGGCGCGCGCGGGCGCGATCGACGAGCTGCTTGCCTCCGGCGCCCTGGACGACCAGAGCGGCCTCGGCACCCGGGACGACATCCAGGTCGAGCTGGACCGCCTCTCCGGCGGCACGAACGTGGAGCTGGAGCTCGCCCGGATGAAGCAGGAGCTGGCCGGCGGCCCGTCCGCGCAGCAGCAGGCCCTCGAGGGCGGCGGCGCGGGCACCTCCCAGCCTTCGCAGACCCAGCACCGGTTCGACAAGCAGTAGAACGGGGCCCGTCATGATTGTCCGCATCATGGGGGAAGGCCAGGTCCGGCTCGACGACGCGCACGTCGCCGAGCTGAACACGCTGGACGACGAGCTGCTCGCGGAGATGGAAGCGGGCGACGAGGAAGGCTTCCGGCGGACGCTGGGGGGCCTCCTCGACGCCGTACGCCGTCTGGGCAGCCCGCTTCCGGACGAGGAGCTGGAGCCCTCCGAGCTGATCCTGCCCGCGCCGGACGCGAGTCTCGACGAGGTCCGGCAGATGCTCAGCGACGACGGGCTGATCCCGGGCTGAGCGCCCGGCCTCCGGCCCGCGGCTCCCTGGAGCGCGGGCCGGAGCCCGGGGAGCGCGGGGCGCGCGGCCTCAGAGCTTGGTGTCCTTGGCCTTCTTGATCCTGGCGCGCACGGCCCTGGTCGCCTTTCCGCCCGCCACCTCGGGGTCCGGGGTCCCGCCGATGAAGTTCTCGAACCGGCGGCGCGGCGCGGCCCAGCGCCGGTCGTGATGGAACGCCCGCAGTCCGGCCTTCGCCCGGGCGTGCGGGCGGTTCGCGTAGAACCTGCGCGCGTACGGCGAACCGGGCCGGGCCAGCCGGACCGCGCCGATCAGTGCCACGAACGGGATGACCGTCCCGAGCAGCGCGGTGCGCGGTTTCCCCTTCCACAGGGCGATCAGGGCCAGGAAGAAGTTCGTGGCCGTGTTCATCACGACCAGCCCCCGGTTCTGCCGCTCGGGGCCGGTCAGCTCGTTGACCCCGAACGGCAGGAACCCGCCGAGCACCAGCGCCACCAGAGCCGCCGTCAGCACCACGACCTCCACGCTCTTGCGGCCCTGCTCGCTCCAGTACACGTCGTCCAGGTGCAGGACCAGCGCGAACTCGTCCAGCACCAGACCGGCGCCCAGCCCGAACAGCACCGCCGAGATCAGCGCGCCCACGCTGTGCCGGCCGCTGCCGACCGCGCCGAAGCCGCCGATGATCGTCAGCACCACGCCCGGCACCACGTGGTGGACGTGCATGCCGCCCGGGGTGATGTTCTTGAAGGGGCCCCGGCCCGCCCGGATCAGCCGCGTGATCGTCCGCGTGACCAGGAAGGACAGTACGAAAGAGAGCAGGGCGAGGAGCAGCGGGAGCTTCCCCGGTTCCAGGATGTTGCGGTACCACCAGTGACCCATGACACGAGCTCCCCATTTGGCATGTAATGGGTAATTTACCGTCAGCAGTGGGCGCGTACCGTTCGGTACCGTTCGCGCGGTGACCGATCCGCTCCCCGATCCGCTTCCGGGTCTGCCCCCGCGCCCGCCCGACGAACGCGCCTCGCTCCGCGACGGCCTGCGCTTCGCCTTCGGCACGCTCACCGTGCTGCCCGCCCGCATCACCCGCTGGGACCGCCCGGCCGCCCGGACCGGGATGGCCTGCGCTCCGCTGGCCGGTCTGGTCGTCGGGCTGTGCGCGGCCGCACTGGGCTGCCTGCTCCTCCTCCTCGGGGCCGGGCCCCTGTTGGCCGCCGTCGCCACCGTCGCCGTGCCCGCCGCGCTCACCCGCGGGCTGCACCTCGACGGGCTGGCCGACACCGCCGACGGCCTGGGCAGTGCCAAGCCCGCCGACACCGCGCTGCGCATCATGAAGCAGTCCGACATCGGGCCCTTCGGGGTCATCTCCCTGGTCCTGGTCCTGCTCCTGCAGGCCGCCGCGCTCGCGCAGGCCTACGCCGACAGCTGGGCCCGCGGCGCCCTCGCCGTGGTGGTCGCCGCCGTCGCCGCCCGGGCCGCCCTGACCCTGGCCTCCCGCGACGGGGTCCCCCCGGCCCGGCACGAGGGTCTCGGCGCGGCCGTCGCGGGCGTGGTCCCGGTGCGGGCCGCCGCCCTGGTCGCCGCGCTCACCGCGGCCGCCGCCGGAGCGGCCGCCCTGCCGCTGGGGCCGGGCGCCGCCGCGCACCACGCCTTGGCGGTCCTGGCCGCGCTCGGCGCCGCCGAACTCCTGCTGCGCCGGTGCGTGCACCGCTTCGACGGGGTCACCGGGGACGTCTTCGGAGCGCTGGCCGAGGTCGCGGCGACCACGGCGCTGGTGGTCCTCGTGCTGGGCTGACCGCGGGCCGGGCGCCGGGCGCCGGGCCCGGCCCGGCGGACCGCCGGGCGCGCCCGGCGACGTACGCTCTCTTCCCGTGGACCACACGATGAGCGACCCGCAGCCCCCCGCCGCGCCCATCCGGGTGCTCCTCGCCGACGACCAGGCCCTGCTGCGCAGCGCCTTCAAGGTGCTCGTCGACTCGGAGCCCGACATGGAGGTCGTGGGGGAGGCCGCCGACGGGGCACAGGCCTACGCGCTCGCCCGCGAGCGGCGCGCCGACGTGGTCCTCATGGACATCCGGATGCCCGGCACCGACGGCCTCGCCGCGACCCGGATGATCAGCGCCGACCCCGAACTCTCGGGCGTGCGCGTGGTGATGCTGACGACCTTCGAGGTCGACGAGTACGTCGCCGCGGCCCTGCGGGCGGGTGCCTCCGGGTTCCTCGGCAAGGGCGCCGAGCCGGACGAGCTGCTGAACGCCATCCGGATCGCCGTCGCGGGCGAGGCCCTGCTCTCCCCGGCCGCCACCAAGGGCCTCATCGCCACCTTCCTGGCCCAGGGCGGCGGCGCGGGCCCGGCCCCCGCGGCCGGCGCGCACGCCGAACGGCTCGCCGCGCTGACCGGCCGCGAGCGCGAGGTGCTCGGCCTGGTCGCGGGCGGCCTGTCCAACGACGAGATCGGCGGCCGCCTGGAGGTCAGCCCGCTCACCGTCAAGACCCACGTGAACCGGGCGATGGCCAAGCTCGGCGCCCGCGACCGGGCGCAATTGGTGGTCATCGCGTACGAATCGGGCCTGGTGCGGCCCCGGTCCGAGGAGCGTGGCGCCCGGACCGAGTAGCCGCGCGTACTGCGAACGCGGTACGCGCCGGACAAGGACGGGACCTGCGGGCGACGTGCGGGCCCACCGGCCCGGGACAGGGTGAGGCAGCCCTCGCTCACGTCTGCAGAGAGATCTCATCCATGTCCTGGCTGTCCCGCTTCAGCCTTGCCCAACGGGCGCTGATCGGCCTCGTGTCGATCGTCGCGCTCCTGTTCGGTGCCATAGCCATCCCGCAGCTCAAGCAGCAACTGCTGCCCTCCATCGAGCTGCCGATGGTGTCCATCCTCGCGCCGTACCAGGGCGCCTCGCCCGACGTGGTCGAGAAGCAGGTCATCGAGCCCATCGAAGCCACCCTCAAGGGCGTCGACGGCATCACCGGCATCACCTCCACGGCCAGCGAGGGCAACGCCCTCATCATGGCCAAGTTCGACTTCGGCGACAGCGGCACCAAGCAGCTCGTCGCCGACGTCCAGCAGGCCGTCAACCGGGCCCGCGTCCGGCTGCCCGCCGAGGTCGACCCCCAGGTCGTGGCCGGTTCCACCGACGACATGCCGACGGTCGTCCTCGCCGCCACTTCCTCCGACAGGGACCAGCAGGCCCTCGCCGACCAGCTGGAACGCACCGTCGTCCCCGTGCTGGAGGACATCAAGGGCGTCGGCCAGGTCAGCGTGAACGGCGTCCAGGACCTCCAGGTCGCCATCACCCCCGACCAGGCCAAGCTGGCGGCCGCGGGCCTGGATACGGCCACCCTCGCCAAGGGCCTGGAAGCGGGCGGGGCCGCCGTCCCCGCCGGTTCCTTCGACGAGGAGGGCAAGAACCGCACCGTCCGCGTCGGCGCCGGCTACACCTCCCTCGCCCAGCTGGAGGACCTGCGCCTGAGCCCCGGACCCGGCAGGCAGCCGGTCCGCCTCGGTGACGTCGCCACCGTCAAGCAGGTGCCAGCCAAGGCAGTCTCCATCACCCGCACCAACGGCAAGCCCAGCCTGGCCGTCGTCGTCACGATGGACAAGGACGGCAGCTCCGTCGCCATCTCCGACGCCGTCAAGGACAAGCTGCCGGCGCTCACCGCCTCGCTCGGCTCCGGCGCGGGCCTGACCATGGTCAGCGACCAGGGCCCGGCCGTCGCCACCGCCATCTCCAGCCTCACCACCGAGGGCCTGCTCGGCCTCGTCTTCGCGGTGATCGTGATCCTGGTCTTCCTCGCCTCGATCCGCTCGACGCTGGTCACCGCGGTCTCCATCCCGCTGTCCATCGTGCTCGCCCTGATCGTGCTGTGGACCCGCGACCTGTCGCTGAACATGCTGACGCTGGGCGCGCTCACCATCGCCATCGGCCGCGTCGTCGACGACTCGATCGTGGTCCTGGAGAACATCAAGCGCCACCTCTCCTACGGTGAGGAGCGCGAGGCCGCGATCATCACCGCGGTCAAGGAAGTCGCCGGAGCGGTCACCTCCTCGACCCTGACCACCGTCGCCGTGTTCCTGCCGATCGGCCTGGTCGGCGGCATGATCGGCGAGCTGTTCAGCTCCTTCTCGCTGACCGTGACGGCGGCCCTGCTGGCGTCGCTGCTGGTCTCCCTGACCGTCGTACCGGTCCTGTCGTACTGGTTCCTCAGCGCCCCCAAGGGCGTGGACGGCGCCCCCGTCGACGCGGCCGCGGTCCGCCGCGCCGCCGAGGAGAAGGAGTCGCACAGCCGCCTCCAGACCTTCTACGTCCGGGTGCTGCGCTTCGTCGCCCGCCGCCGGCTGGCCACCGTGGCCGTCGCCTGTGTGCTCCTGGTCGCCACCTTCGCGATGGCCCCGCTGCTGAAGACGAACTTCTTCGACAAGGGGGAGCAGGACGTCCTGACCATCAAGCAGTCCCTGGCCCCCGGCACCTCCCTGGCCGCGTCCGACGAGGCGAGCCGCAAGGTGGAGGCCGTCCTCGCCTCGACCGACGGCGTCAAGGACTACCAGGTCACCGTCGGCTCCTCCGGCTTCATGGCGGCCTTCGGCGGCGGTACGGGCACCAACCAGGCCTCCTACCAGGTGACCCTGAAGCACGCCAAGGACGGCGAGAGCGTCCAGAAGCGCCTCGAGGAGCGCCTGACCGCGCTCCCCGGCATCGGCCGCACCACCGTCTCGGCGGGCGCCGCCTTCGGCAGCCAGGACCTCAGCGTCGTCGTGAAGTCGGGCGACGCCGAAGTCCTCGCCAAGGCCGCCGAGCAGGTCCGCGCCGAGGTCGCCACGATCAAGGGCGTCACCGACGTCCAGAGCGACCTGTCCCAGTCCGTCCCGCGGATCTCGGTCACCGCCACCGCCAAGGCCGCCGACGCGGGCCTGAACCAGGCCGCGCTCGGCGCGATCGTCGCCCAGGCCGTCCACGGCACCCCGGCGGGCAAGGCCGTCCTCGGCAACGCCGAGCGCGACATCGTCATCGTCTCCGCGCAGCCCGCCGCGACCCTGGCGCAGCTCCAGGCGCTGCCCGTCGGCCCGGTCAAGCTCGGCGACATCGCCGACGTGAAGGTGGTCCCCGGCCCGGTCGCGATGACCCGGATCGACGGCGCCCGCGCCGCCACCATCACGGCCCGGCCGACCGGTGACAACACCGGCGCGGTCAGCACCGAACTCAGCACCAAGCTCAAGGCGCTGCACCTGCCCGCGGGCGCCACCGCCACCATCGGCGGTGTCAGCTCCGACCAGGACGACGCCTTCGGCTCGCTCGGCCTGGCCATGCTCGCGGCCGTCGCGATCGTGTTCATGCTGCTGGTCGCGACCTTCCGCTCGCTCGTCCAGCCGCTGATCCTGCTGGTCTCCGTACCCTTCGCGGCGACCGGCGCGCTCGGCCTGCTCCTCATCACCGGTACCCCGATGGGCGTCCCGGCGATGATCGGCATGCTGATGCTCATCGGCATCGTGGTGACCAACGCGATCGTCCTGATCGACCTGGTCAACCAGTACCGCGCCCAGGGCCTGGGCGTCGTCGAAGCCGTCGTCGAGGGCGGCCGCCACCGGCTCCGCCCGATCCTGATGACGGCGCTGGCGACGATCTTCGCGCTGCTCCCGATGGCGCTCGGCGTCACCGGCGGGGGCGGCTTCATCTCGCAGCCGCTCGCGGTCGTGGTCATCGGCGGCCTGATCAGCTCGACGCTGCTGACCCTGCTCCTGGTCCCGGCCATCTACACGATGGTGGAACTCCGCAAGGAGCGCCGCGCGGCCAAGCGCGCCGCGAAGCGCGCGTCCCGCCTGACGGCGGTCCGCCCGCCCGCCTCCGCGCAGGACGAGAACCAGGTCCCGGTCTGACCGCCTGACCGCCTGACCGGACGGCCGTCCGGCCGTCCGGAACGGCCGAAGGGGCGCTCCTCTGACGAGGGGCGCCCCTTCGGCGTGTACGGCGGTGTGCTGCGGTGCCGTACGGACGGCTACGGCAGGGCGAGCATGCGCTCCAGGGCGAGCTTCGCGAAGCTCTCGGTCTCCTTGTCGACCTGGATCCGGTTGACCAGGTTGCCCTCGGCCAGGGACTCCAGGGTCCACACCAGGTGGGGGAGGTCGATGCGGTTCATCGTCGAGCAGAAGCAGACCGTCTTGTCGAGGAAGACGACTTCCTTGTCCTCGGCGGCGAAACGGTTCGCCAGGCGGCGGACCAGGTTCAGCTCGGTACCGATGGCCCACTTGGAACCGGCCGGGGCCGCCTCCAGCGCCTTGATGATGTACTCCGTCGAGCCGACGTAGTCCGCCGCCGCCACGACCTCGTGCTTGCACTCCGGGTGGACCAGGACGTTCACGCCGGGGATGCGGGCGCGCACGTCGTTGACCGAGTCCACCGAGAAGCGGCCGTGCACCGAGCAGTGCCCGCGCCACAGGATCATCTTGGCGTTCCGCAGCTGCTCGACGGTCAGGCCGCCGTTCGGCTTGTGCGGGTTGTACAGGACGCAGTCGTCCAGGGACATGCCCATGTCGCGGACGGCGGTGTTGCGGCCGAGGTGCTGGTCCGGCAGGAAGAGCACCTTCTCGCCCTGCTCGAAGGCCCAGTCCAGGGCCCGCTTCGCGTTGGACGACGTACAGATCGTGCCGCCGTGCTTGCCGGTGAAGGCCTTGATGTCGGCGGAGGAGTTCATGTACGAGACGGGCACCGTGATGTCGGCGATGCCGGCCTCGGTCAGCACGTCCCAGCACTCCGCGACCTGCTCGGCGGTGGCCATGTCGGCCATGGAGCAGCCCGCGGCGAGGTCCGGCAGGACGACCTTCTGGTCGTCCGTGGTCAGGATGTCCGCGGACTCGGCCATGAAGTGGACGCCGCAGAAGACGATGTACTCCGCCTCCGGCTTGGCGGCCGCGTCCTTGGCCAGCTTGAAGGAGTCACCGGTGACGTCGGCGAACTCGATGACCTCGTCACGCTGGTAGTGGTGGCCGAGGATGAAGACCTTGTCCCCGAGCTTCTCCTTGGCCGCGCGGGCGCGGGCCACCAGGTTCGGGTCCGAGGGCGAGGGCAGGTCGCCGGGACACTCCACCCCGCGCTCGCTCTTGGGGTCGGCCTCGCGGCCGAGCAGCAGCAGGGCAAGGGGCGTCGGCTGGACGTCCAAAGGCTGGGCGGTGGTCACGACACGCACCCTTTCTGTTCTGCGACAAGGGACTTCTGAAGCTTCGGAAGCGAGACGTCCGAAGAGATCACGGCGACTTCTCGTCTATTTGACGTTATCTATCATAACCGCTTCACGTCACTTTGACGATGCCGATAGTGTCGATGTGACGCATTCGCCCGGCCGCCACGGGACCCGCCGCCCGGGCGGCGCCGACGGGGTCCGCCCCCGCGCGCCGGTGTGCGAGCATGAATATCTGGAACAAGCGCCGGACCCGGAATGAATCGGAGGCCGCGCTCGTTGCCACCGACGGCAAGAGTCCGACGTTTCCCTGGCCCCCGCCGGGAAGCCGCCCACTTCGGGAGTGAATGCAGATGTCCGTTCAGGACGAAAAGACCACTGTGAGCGACGGCATCCTCCTGTCCGACGCCGCCGCCGAGAAGGTCAGGACCCTGCTGGAGCAGGAAGGCCGCGAGGACCTGGCGCTCCGCGTCGCCGTCCAGCCCGGTGGCTGCTCCGGCCTGCGCTACCAGCTCTTCTTCGACGAGCGCTCCCTCGACGGTGACGTCGTGAAGGACTTCGACGGTGTGAAGGTCGTCACGGACCGGATGAGCTCCCCGTACCTGCACGGTGCGTCGATCGACTTCGTGGACACCATCGAGAAGCAGGGCTTCACGATCGACAACCCGAACGCCACGGGCTCCTGCGCCTGCGGCGACTCGTTCAGCTAAACCCTGAGCTGTGACAGAGGGGCCCGGCCGTCGGATCGACGGCCGGGCCCCTCTGTCATGTCCGGCGTGCGCGAGCAGCGCCCGGCGTCAGGCGCCTACTGCCGGGGCAGCGGCTTGCCCGTGGTCGCGTCGACCACCTTCCGGGCGCCGAGCGGCTGCTCCAGCGTCACCGTCACGGTCATCTCCTTGGCGAGCATGATGCAGGCCCCGCCCGGGTTCGTCGGCGTGTCGGTGATCTTCACCGTCACCGCCTCGGCGCTCTCCCGGGCCTCGGCGGCGTACGTGCTGCACGCCCCGCCCCAGAAGTTCACGGTCAGCTTCCGGTCCGCCCCGGAGTACGAGAACCCCGGCACCGTACGCCCCGGCTTCGGGGCGGGGGCGCCGTCCCGTGCGGCGGGCTGGGCCACCGTGTGGCCGGCTCCGCCCCCGGTGCCCGCCACCTCGAAGAGCCAGGCGGGCACCAGCCCGCGGTTGCCGTCCACGGTGCCCGGGGCCAGCCCCAGCACCGCCGAGCGGACCGTCTCCGTCCGCGGCGGCTTCATCGGGCGCGGCTCGGGATTGCACGGCGGGACGTCGGTCGGCCCGACGGGGGAGTCCGGCTCCAGCGGTACGGACGTGGCGCACCCGCTCGGTCCGGTGCCCGTACCGCTCCCGCCGCCCGACGCGGCGTTCAGCCGGTCCAGGGCCTCCTTCGCCCCGACCACCGGCTGCTCGGCGGACCGTACCGGCGTCTTCAGCTCGCCGCCCGCGGCCACCGCCTGCCCGTCCGGGCCCACGCTCACGGTGGTCGTCCAGCCCTGGGTGGGCAGCCCGCCGACCACCGGGTCCGCGGTCACCACCCGCACCGAGCCCTGGACCTGCCGGGCGTCCAGCTTCGCGCCGTCCTGGCCCGCCGCGGCGAGCAGCGGAGCCGCCGCGGCCTTCGCCGCCTCCTCGCCGACGGGCGTGCCGGAGGCGGTTGTGCCGGTGCCCGGGGCCGCGCCGGAATCCGTACCCGGGGCCACGCCGGGCGCGGGCGCCTGGCCGGCGCCCGGGGCCTGCGCGCCGTCTCCGGGGAGGGTGGCGGGCCCGCAGGTGTCCTTGCCGCGCTCGCAGTTGTCCGAGCCGCCCGCCAGGTGCCGGGTGAAGGTCCAGGTCCCGGGCGCCTTGAGGGTCACCTGGAGGTGCGGCCCCGACGGGTCCCCGGCCACGCCCGCCTGCCACAGGTCGCCCACGAGCCGCGGGGCGCCCTCGATGCCGAGGGCCTTCGCCAGCCGGGCCACCTCGGCCTCGGTCACGTCGGCGCCCGCCGCGAACGCGGGCGCGCCGGCCGGGCCCTGGGGGAGGGGGCCTTCGGCCCGGTAGGTCACCCCTGAACCGTTCGGGTCCGGTTCTCCCGGCGCGATGCCCCGGGCGGGGGGCGCGGAGGACCCGGGGGAGGCCGCGCGTGCCGCGTCGTGCGCGGAGATCGCCGCCTTCGAGCCCGCGCCGGTGCTGCCGTTGGCGGTGGACGCCCAGTACGCCGTACCGCCCCCGGCGAGCAGCACCGCGGCCGCGACCGAGGCCACGGCCCAGCGCGGGCGCCGTCGGCGGACTGAGTCGCCCTGCTGCGTGGCCTCGACCGCGGCCGGGTCGTCGGCCGGTTCGGTCCTGTCGGTCGGGCCGGAATCCTCGGTGGTCACCGCATCGCTCCTTTGCCTGCCTCGCCGTGCGTGATGCGAGTGGGACGGAACAGGAGCGGAACCGGTTCCCCTGGGTTCCCGGAAGGATCAGTACCCGTACTGCGCGGTGGAGGCGATGAGCCGCGCCGAGGCGGGCGGCACGCTCACTCCGTGGATCTGCGAGGGCGCCACCCGGGCGGGGCGGGGGCCCGCCGGGACCGACCAGTGCGGCGCCATGCGGGCGCAGTCGCCGAGGAGCCGGGCGAATCCTGGCTGACGCGAGACTTCCGCGGTCCGCTCGAGCGCGGTGTACTGCGGGTACCCGAAGCCATCGGTATAGGTCATGGGGGCACCGTAAGCAGCGGAATCGATGCGAAGAAAGACCTACTACGGGGTAGTTTCGGTCGGTCGGCCATTCGCCGGTTACCGGGTAGCTTTGACTGTCCCCTTGCCGCCCCTCGCAGGAGCATCCACGCCGTGCGCATCGCAGTCACCGGCTCCATCGCCACCGACCACCTCATGACCTTCCCCGGCCGCTTCGCCGACCAGCTGGTCGCGGACCAGCTGCACACGGTCTCCCTCTCCTTCCTCGTCGACAACCTCGACGTACGGCGGGGCGGGGTCGGCCCGAACATCTGCTTCGGAATGGGGCAGCTCGGCAGCCGCCCGGTCCTCGTCGGCGCCGCCGGCTACGACTTCGACGAATACCGTGCCTGGCTCGACCGGCACGGTGTGGACACCGCGTCCGTACGGATCTCCGAGGTGCTGCACACCGCGCGCTTCGTGTGCACCACGGACGTCGACCACAACCAGATCGGCTCCTTCTACACCGGCGCCATGAGCGAGGCCCGGCTGATCGAGCTGAAGGCCGTCGCCGACCGCGTGGGCGGTCTGGACCTCGTCCTGATCGGGGCCGACGACCCCGAGGCGATGCTGCGCCACACCGAGGAGTGCCGGACGCGGGGGATCCCCTTCGCCGCCGACTTCTCGCAGCAGATCGCCCGCATGGACGGCGAGAACATCCGCACCCTCATGGAGGGCGCGACCTACCTCTTCTCGAACGAGTACGAGAAGGGCCTCATCGAGTCGAAGTCCGGCTGGACCGACGCGGAGATCCTGGCCAAGGTCGGGACCCGGGTCACCACGCTGGGGTCGAACGGCGTGAAGATCGAGCGCGTCGGGCACGACCCGATCGTGGTCGGCTGCCCCGAGGAGAACGCGAAGGTCGACCCGACGGGTGTCGGTGACGCCTTCCGTGCCGGGTTCCTGACGGGGCTCGGCTGGGGCGTCGGGCTGGAGCGGGCGGCGCAGGTCGGCTGCATGCTGGCGACGCTGGTCATCGAGACGCTGGGCACGCAGGAGTACACCCTGGCCCGCGCCCACTTCATGGAGCGCTTCGCGAAGGCCTACGGCCCGGAGGCCGCCACCGAGGTCCAGGCCCACCTGTCGTAACCCGGCCGGGCGGGCTGGGTTTGCCCCGGGCACATCCAGCCCCGCCGGCGTTCGAGGCGCCGCCGGGGGCAGCGCGCAGCGCTCCCCGGCGGGCCCCGGGGCGGGGTCACCGCAGGCGCCGCACCGTGTAGGCGATGCCGGCGCCGCCGGGGCCAGAGGCTTCGCCCACGTACTCCTGCCCCCGCATCCCGCACCACGCCGGGATGTCCAGCCGCGCCACCTCGTCGTCCGACAGGACCGTGACCGTCCCGCCGACCGCCACGCCCCCGATCGCGTTCCCCAGCTCGATCACCGGCTGCGGGCACCGCAACCCGAGCGCGTCGACGACGAGCGAGTCGGCCGACCCCGCCGGCTGCGCGGACGGCGCCACCCCCAGCCGCTCCCGCACCCCGGCCACCACCCCCGGCAGTACCTCCAGGAAGCCGTTCACGTCCTGCGCCGTCGTCCCCACCGGCAGGGAGACCCGTACGTTCCCCTCCGACAGCACTCCCATCGCCTTCAGCACATGGCTCGGGGTGAGCGTCGAGCTCGTGCACGAGGACCCGGACGACACCGAGAACCCGGCCCGGTCCAGCTCGTGCAGCAGGATCTCCCCGTCGACGTAGAGACAGGAGAAGGTGACCAGGTGCGGCAGCCTGCGCACCGGATCGCCGACCACCTCCACGTCCGGGACCAGCCGCGCCACCCGCCGCCGGATCCGGTCCACCAGCACCCGCAACCGCTCCGACTCGGCCGCCGCGTCCGCCCGTACGGCCCTCAGCGAGGCCGCGGCCGCCACGATGGCCGGGATGTTCTCGAAGCCGGGCGAGCGGCCCGACTCCCGCTCCCCGCCCGGGCCTTGGGGCGCGAACCGGACCCCCTTGCGGACGGCCAGCAGGCCGACCCCCGCCGGACCGCCCCACTTGTGCGCGCTCGCGGTCAGCAGCGACCACCCTTCCGGCGCGGGCCCCCACGGCAACGACTGCGCCGCGTCGACGAGCAGCGGCACCCCCGCGGCCCGGCACCGCTCGGCCACCTCCGGCACCGGCTGGACCGTCCCCACCTCGTGGTTGGCGGACTGCAGGGCGGCCAGCGCGGTGTCCGGACGCAGCGCGCGTTCGAACACCTCCGGGTCCACCGCGCCGCCGCGGTCGACCGGTACCTCGGTGAAGCCGCCCCCGCGTGACTCGACTGCCGCCGCCGAATGGAGGACAGAACTGTGTTCGACGGCGGACACCACCAGGTGCGTTCCGACGCGCCGACGGCCCGCCAGGGCACCCTCGACGCCCGCGTGAACGGCGTGCGTCCCCGAAGGAGTGAAGACGAGTTCGTCCGGCCGGCACCCCACCGCCTCGGCCGCCGCCTCCCGCGCCGCGTCCAGCAGCAGCCGCGCCCGCCTGCCCTCCCGGTAGAGCCGGGCGGGATCGGCCCAGCCCTCGTCCAGCGCGGCCATCAGGGCCTGCCGGGCGACCGGGTGCAGCGGAGCGGCGGAGGCGACGTCGAAGTACGGCATCCGCCCACGCTATCCGCAGGGCCCGAGAGAGCGGACGTCCCCCGAGGTCAGGGCCCGTCAGATAACCACCGGACACCGCCATTCAGGGGCAGACGGGCCTTCCCCCGTACGGCGGATCCACCCCTTCGGGGGCAGTGGCGGCGCGTTGGGCACCCTCCCCGCGCGACCCCAAATTGCGTCCAGTAGGGTTTGGTCCGCATAAACATCCAAACCCCTGCCTGCGTCAGGGCCGGCGACCGACCCGAACACGGCCGCGGCCGACCGCGCGGGCCGAGACTCTCGGGAAGGCGCTACGTGAGTCCCTACGGCTCCGACCGCTCGCCGCGGCGCCCGATGCGGCGGAAGCTGCTGCAGGCGCTGACTGCGGGCGTGGTCCTGGCGACCGCCACTGGTTGCTCGTATTCATATAAGAACTTCCCCAACCTCGGTATGCCGGACCCGGTCACCAAAGAGGCGCCGATCATCCTCTCCCTGTGGCAGGGGTCGTGGGCGGCCGCTCTCATCACGGGCGTCCTGGTCTGGGGTCTGATCATCTGGAGCGTCATCTTCCACCGGCGCAGCCGGACGAAGATCGAGGTTCCGCCGCAGACCCGGTACAACATGCCGATCGAGGCGCTGTACACCGTGGTGCCGCTCATCATCGTCTCGGTGCTGTTCTACTTCACCGCGCGTGACGAGTCGAAGCTGCTGTCCCTCTCCGCGAAGCCGGCGCACACGATCAACGTGATCGGCTTCCAGTGGAGCTGGGGCTTCAACTACGTCGAGAACGTCGACGGCGACGCGGCGACCCCCAAGGCGGGCGTGGTTCCCAAGGAACTGGCCTCCCTCCCGGACCGCTACACCAAGGACTTCCCGGCCGGTGCCGAGGGCGTCTACGACAAGGGCGTCCCGGGTTCGCGCAACCCGGACACCAAGAACCCGGGTCCGACCCTCTGGCTGCCCAAGGGCGAGAAGGTCCGCTTCGTCCTGTCGTCGAACGACGTCATCCACTCCTTCTGGGTGGTCCCCTTCCTGTTCAAGCAGGACGTCATTCCGGGCCACACCAACGTCTTCGAGGTCACTCCGACCGAAGAGGGCACCTTCATGGGCAAGTGCGCCGAGCTCTGCGGCGTCGACCACTCCCGGATGCTCTTCAACGTCAAGGTCGTCTCCCCCGAGGAGTACCGCAAGCACCTCAAGGGCCTTGCGGAACAGGGGCAGACCGGTTACCTCCCGGCCGGCATCAAGCAGACCGACCCGGCCCGTAACGCTGAGGTGAACAAACTGTGAGCATCCTCAATCAGCCTCAGGGTGCCGCCGCCGACTCGTATGAGAACGAGCTGCCGGTACGGCGCAAGCAGCCGGGCAATGTCGTCGTGAAGTGGATGACCACCACCGACCACAAGACCATCGGCACGATGTACCTGGTCACGTCGTTCGTGTTCTTCCTCATCGGCGGGGTCATGGCGCTCTTCATGCGCGCCGAGCTGGCCCGTCCGGGCACGCAGATCATGTCGAACGAGCAGTTCAACCAGGCGTTCACCATGCATGGCACGATCATGCTGCTGATGTTCGCCACCCCGCTGTTCGCGGGCTTCGCGAACTGGATCATGCCGCTGCAGATCGGCGCGCCCGACGTGGCGTTCCCGCGGCTGAACATGTTCGCGTACTGGCTGTACCTCTTCGGCTCGTCCATCGCGGTGGCCGGCTTCGTCACCCCCTCGGGTGCGGCCGACTTCGGCTGGTTCGCCTACTCCCCGCTGTCGGACGCCGTCCGCTCGCCGGGCATCGGCGCCGACATGTGGATCATGGGTCTGGCCTTCTCCGGCTTCGGCACGATCCTCGGTTCGGTCAACTTCATCACCACGATCATCTGCATGCGCGCGCCCGGCATGACGATGTTCCGCATGCCGATCTTCACCTGGAACGTGCTGCTGACCGGTGTTCTGGTCCTGCTCGCCTTCCCGGTGCTGGCCGCCGCGCTCTTCGCGCTGGAGGCCGACCGGAAGTTCGGTGCGCATGTGTTCGACGCGGCCAATGGCGGCGCATTGCTGTGGCAACACCTCTTCTGGTTCTTCGGACACCCAGAGGTGTACATCATCGCCTTGCCCTTCTTCGGCATCATTTCCGAGGTCATCCCGGTCTTCTCGCGCAAGCCGATGTTCGGTTACATCGGTCTCATCGCCGCGACGATCTCGATCGCCGGCCTCTCGGTGACCGTGTGGGCCCACCACATGTACGTCACCGGTGGTGTGCTGCTGCCGTTCTTCTCGTTCATGACCTTCCTGATCGCGGTCCCGACCGGTGTGAAGTTCTTCAACTGGATCGGCACCATGTGGAAGGGCTCGCTGTCCTTCGAGACCCCGATGCTCTGGACGATCGGCTTCCTGGTCACCTTCACCTTCGGTGGTCTGACCGGCGTCATCCTGGCCTCGCCCCCGATGGACTTCCACGTCTCCGACTCGTACTTCGTCGTCGCGCACTTCCACTACGTCGTCTTCGGCACCGTGGTCTTCGCGATGT
This sequence comes from Streptomyces sp. NPDC002138, assembly GCF_040296485.1. NCBI lineage: Bacteria > Bacillati > Actinomycetota > Actinomycetes > Kitasatosporales > Streptomycetaceae > Streptomyces > Streptomyces sp. NPDC002138. Next base: position 140,948 of record NZ_JBEOXE010000011.1, read on the forward strand.
TCGCCGGCTTCCACTTCTGGTGGCCGAAGTTCACGGGCAAGATGCTGGACGAGCGCCTGGGCAAGATCACCTTCTGGACGCTGTTCATCGGCTTCCACGGCACGTTCCTGGTGCAGCACTGGCTGGGTGCCGAGGGCATGCCGCGTCGTTACGCGGACTACCTCGCCGCCGACGGATTCACCGCGCTGAACACGATCTCGACGATCAGCTCGTTCCTGCTCGGCCTGTCGATCCTCCCCTTCCTGTACAACGTCTGGAAGACGGCGAAGTACGGCGAGAAGATCGAGGTCGACGACCCGTGGGGCTACGGCCGCTCGCTCGAGTGGGCCACGTCCTGCCCGCCGCCGCGGCACAACTTCCTCACCCTGCCGCGGATCCGTTCCGAGTCCCCGGCGTTCGACCTGCACCACCCGGAGATCGCGGCCCTCGACCACCTGACGGACCACGGCGTGGCCCCCCAGGCGGTCACCGGCGGCAAGGAGGCCGGCAAGTGAAGATCCAGGGCAGGATGTTCCTCTGGCTCTCCCTGTTCATTCTGATCATGGCCGTCGTGTACGGCGTCTGGTCGAAGGAACCGGTCGGAACCACCGCTCTCTTCCTGGCCTTCGGCCTGAGCGTCATGATCGGCTACTACCTGGCCTTCACGGCCCGGCGCGTGGACGAGATGGCCCAGGACAACCTGGAGGCCGACGTCGCGGACGAGGCCGGCGAGCTGGGATTCTTCTCCCCGCACAGCTGGCAGCCGCTGTCCCTGGCCATCGGTGGCGCCTTCGCCTTCATGGGCGTCATCTTCGGCTGGTGGCTGATGTACTTCTCCGCGCCGCTGATCCTGATCGGTCTGTGGGGCTGGGTGTACGAGTACTACCGGGGCGAGAACGCCAACCAGTAGGACGGCACCGCGCGTGACCCACTTGGGGCCCGGACACCTCGTCAAGAGGAGTCCGGGCCCCTCGTTTGCAGTCACCCCGCGCGCCGTAATGGACATATCTTCTTAGCGTGGTCTCATGAACCACTCACCGCGTCTTTGGACGGTAATCGGCTGCTCCCTGCTGGTCGCGTCCCTCGGGGCCGGCGCCACCGCATGCGGGTCGGCCGACGACAACCCGCTGTCAGCCCGCCCCTACGACGCGGGCGACGAGGTCGCCTTCAACCAAGCGTCGGGCGGCCGCCCCGTCGACCCCGACCGGCCGCTCGAGGTCACCGCCAAGAAGGGCGACGGCCGGATCACCGACGTGAGCGCCGTCGACGTCCACGGCCGCCGCCTCGCGGGTGAACTCTCCGCCAAGGGCGACCGCTGGCACAGCACCGCGCCGATGGCCGCGGGCGTGCGGTACACGGTCACCGTCGGCACGGAGGACGAACGCGGCGCGCAGGGGCAGCGCACGATGACCTTCGAGACCACACCGGCCAAGAAGGTCCTCCACGTCGAATTCGGCCCGGAGGCGGGCAAATACGGCGTCGGACAGCCCCTGACCGCCGAGCTCACCGAACCGGTCAAGGACAAGGCGGCCCGCGCCGTCGTCGAACGGGGCCTGATCGTGGAGTCCTCCGAGAACGTCCAGGGCGCCTGGCACTGGGTGGACGACAAGAAGCTCCACTTCCGGCCCAAGGAGTACTGGCCCGCCAACTCCACCGTCTCCGTACGGAGCAACCTGGAGGGGGTCAAGATCGGCGACGGCCTCTACGGCGCCGCGGCCAAGTCGCTCAAGCTGGAGATCGGCGACCGCGTCGAGGTCACCACCGACGCCTCCTCGCACTACCTGACGTTCAAGCGCAACGGAGAAGTGATCAACACCATTCCGGTCACCACCGGGAAGCCCGGCTTCTCCACCCGCAACGGCGTCAAGGTGGTGCTGGGCAAGCAGTACTTCGTCCAGATGCGCGGCGACACCGTCGGCATCGGCGGCAGCGAGTACTACAACCTCCCCGTGTACTACGCCACACGGGTGACATGGAGCGGTGAATACGTGCACGCCGCGCCGTGGTCGGTCGGCTCCCAGGGCTACGAGAACGTCAGTCACGGCTGCACCGGCATGAGCACCGGCAACGCCGCCTGGTTCTACGAGAACATCAGCGAGGGCGACATCGTCAAGGTGATCAACAGCATCGGCGACGACATGGACGCCTTCGGCAACGGCTACGGCGACTGGAACCTGGACTGGAAGGAATGGCGCGAGGGCAGCGCCCTGCTCAAGGGCACCCAGGACGGGCGCAGTCCCGTCGACGCCGCCCGTCTGCGTCCGCAGGTCTGAGGCGCCGTCGGATCCGACACGCCCGGCCCCGCCGCGGAAACGGCACAGCGGCCCCTGGAAGCCCGTACGACGGCTCCAGGGGCCGCTCCGTGACGTCCGGGAGCCTTCAGGCGTTCAGGGACAGCCGCGTCCGCAGTACGTCGGCCAGCGCCTCGGGGAAGTCCACCGGGTCCACCGGCAGGGTCACCGCCCGGTCGGCGCGGCTCCAGGTGGCCAGCCAGGCGTCCTGCGGGCGCCCGATCAGCAGCAGCACCGGGGGGCACTGGAAGATCTCGTCCTTGATCTGCCGGCACACACCCATGCCCCCGGCCGGTACGGCCTCGCCGTCCAGCACGCAGGCGTCGATGCCGCCCGCGTCGAGCTCCTTCAGGACGGCGTCCATGGTGGCGCACTCAAGGAATTCCACCGGCGGCAGGTCCGCTGCGGGCCTGCGCCCGGACGCCAGCCGCACCTGCTCCCGGGTGTTGGCGTCATCGCTGTAGAGCAGAACCCGCGCAGTCGCCCGCATTTCGTTCCTCCACGTGTCACATGAATCACGTTGATGATGTCGCGGATGCTACTCCGTCCGACACCCTGTCAACATCGGTTCGCAGGGGCCTCTGATGGGCCGTTCGGGCCTTGCACACGCCCCGGACACTCCGAACGGCACCCCCCGGGGTGAGGGCGGGATAAGCGACCGACATAATGTCGGTCGTGGCGACAGCAACGACAGTAGATACCGGGCACACGCACCCGACGGTCAACAGGCCGAACCTCGTCAGCGTCGGAACGATCATCTGGTTGAGTTCCGAGCTGATGTTCTTCGCGGCCCTCTTCGCGATGTACTTCACCCTGCGATCGGTGATGGGCGCCGAGCATTGGGCAGAACAGGCCGAGGCCTTGAACCTGCCCTTCTCGGCGACGAACACCACCGTCCTGGTGCTTTCCTCGCTCACCTGCCAGCTCGGCGTATTCGCCGCCGAGCGCGGTGACGTGAAGAAGCTCAGGACGTGGTTCATCATCACGTTCGTCATGGGTGCGATCTTCATTGGCGGCCAGGTGTTCGAGTACACCGAGCTGGTCAAGAAGGACGGCCTGAGTCTCTCGTCAGACCCGTACGGCTCGGTGTTCTACCTGACCACCGGCTTCCACGGTCTGCACGTGACGGGCGGCCTCATCGCCTTCCTTCTGGTCCTCGGCCGGACGTACGCGGCCAAGAGGTTCACCCACGAACAGGCCACGTCGGCCATCGTCGTGTCCTACTACTGGCACTTCGTCGATGTTGTCTGGATCGGCCTCTTCGCGACGATCTACCTGATCAAGTAGCGAACACGTCGCCGGGCCCGACCCGGCACTCCATCCAGACACACCGACGCAGAAGATCCTGACACCGGGGTAATCCGTGAAAAAGCTCTCCGCACGACGACGCCATCCGCTGGCGGCGGTCGTCGTTCTACTCTTCGCCCTGGCGGTCACGGGGGGGCTGTACGCCGCCTTCGCGCCCGCGGGCAACGCGCAGGCCGACGAAACCTCCCAGTCCCTCGCCATCGAGGAGGGCAAGAAGCTCTACGCCGTGGGCTGCGCAAGCTGCCACGGAACCGGCGGTCAGGGTTCCTCTGACGGCCCGAGCCTGGTGGGTGTCGGCTCCGCGGCCGTCGACTTCCAGGTGAGCACGGGCCGCATGCCGGCCCAGCAGCCCGGCGCTCAGGTGCCGAAGAAGCCCGTCATCTACACCCAGGCGCAGACCGACCAGCTGGCCGCGTTCATCGCGTCCCTCGGTGCCGGTCCGATCACGCCGGCCGAGAAGCAGTACGACCCGGCCGGTGCCGACATCGCCAAGGGTGGCGAACTGTTCCGCAACAACTGCGCGCAGTGCCACAACTTCACCGGTGAGGGCGGCGCGCTGACGCACGGCAAGTACGCCCCGAACCTCGAGGGCGTCGAGCCGAAGCACATCTACGAGGCCATGCTCACCGGCCCGCAGAACATGCCCTCCTTCCCGGACAGCACCATGCCGGAGAAGCAGAAGAAGGACATCATCGCGTACCTCCAGAACGTGAACGGCGAGAAGTCGAACAGCCCCGGCGGTCTGAAGCTCGGTGGCCTCGGCCCCGTGTCCGAGGGTCTCTTCGGCTGGATCTTCGGACTGGGTGCGCTGATCGCTGTCGCCGTCTGGGTCGCGGCCCACACCGCTAAGGCCAAGAAGTCATGAGTAGCCAAGACATTCCCGAAGAGAAGCACCTGCCGAGCGAGCAGGGCGACACGCACCACGGTGGCGTGGCACTGGCGGACGACCCGTTCGCCGACCCGGGCCTGCCGGCCCACAAGCCCCGTATCCAGGACATCGACGAGCGGGCGGCCAAGCGCAGCGAGCGCACGGTCGCGATGCTGTTCACGCTGTCGATGCTGGCCACGATCGGCTTCATCGCCTCGTACGTGACCCTGCCGGTCGACAAGATCGTGTTCATCTTCCCCATCGGGAAGGTGAGCGCGCTCAACTTCGCGCTCGGCATGACCCTGGGCACGGCGCTCTTCTGCATCGGCGCGGGCGCGGTCCACTGGGCCCGCACCCTGATGTCCGATGTCGAGGTCGCCGCTGAGCGTCACGAGATCGCCGCTCCGCCGGAGGTCAAGGCGCAGGTCCTGCAGGACTTCGCCGACGGCGCCAAGGAGTCGGCCATCGGCCGTCGTCCCCTGATCCGCAACACGATGCTGGGCGCGCTGGCCATGCTGCCGCTGTCCGCCGTCGTGATCCTGCGCGACCTGGGTCCGCTGCCCGAGACGAAGCTCCGCAAGACCCTGTGGGCCAAGGGCAAGCTGCTCATCAACGACAACACCAACGAGCCGCTGCGTCCCGAGGACGTCGTCGTCGGTTCGCTGACCTTCGCCCGGCCGGAAGGCCTGGAGGAGGACCAGCACGACTTCCAGACGCAGATCGCCAAGGCTGCCCTGATGATCGTCCGCCTCAAGCCGGAGGACATCAAGGACAAGCAGGAGCTGGAGTGGTCCCACGACGGGATCGTGGCCTACTCGAAGATCTGCACCCACGTCGGCTGCCCGATCAGCCTGTACGAGCAGCAGACGCACCACGTGCTCTGCCCGTGCCACCAGTCCACCTTCGACCTCTCCGACGGCGCCCGTGTCATCTTCGGCCCGGCCGGTCACGCGCTTCCGCAGCTGCGGATCGGCGTGAATGACGAAGGCTTCCTCGAGGCGCATGGCGACTTCGAAGAGCCCGTCGGTCCTGCATTCTGGGAGCGCGGATGAGCACTGCCACTGAAACGACGGAGCGCAAAGCGCCTGCCGGCGAGCGCGTAGCCGACTGGGCGGACAGCCGCCTGGGCATCTACGGCCTGGCCAAGGCGAACATGCGCAAGATCTTCCCGGACCACTGGTCCTTCATGCTCGGTGAGATCTGCCTCTACAGCTTCATCATCATCATCCTCACGGGTGTGTACCTGACGCTGTTCTTCCACCCGAGCATGAACGAGGTCGTGTACCACGGCTCGTACGTGCCGATGCAGGGCGTCCAGATGTCCGAGGCCTTCGCCTCGACCCTGGACATCAGCTTCGACGTGCGCGGCGGTCTGCTGATCCGCCAGATCCACCACTGGGCGGCGCTGATCTTCGTCGCCGCGATGGTCGTGCACATGATGCGCGTGTTCTTCACCGGTGCGTTCCGCAAGCCGCGTGAGGTCAACTGGGTCTTCGGCTTCCTGCTGCTGTTCCTCGGCATGTTCACCGGTTTCACCGGTTACTCGCTGCCGGACGACCTGCTCTCGGGTACCGGCGTGCGCTTCATGCAGGGCGCCATCCTGTCCGTCCCGGTCGTCGGCACGTACCTGTCGATGTTCCTGTTCGGCGGGGAGTTCCCGGGCGGCGACTTCGTCTCCCGGTTCTACTCGGTGCACATCCTGCTGCTGCCCGGCATCATGATGGGCCTGCTGGTGGCCCACCTGATCCTGGTCTTCTACCACAAGCACACCCAGTTCGCGGGCCCCGGCAAGACGAACAAGAACGTCGTCGGCATGCCGCTGCTGCCGGTCTACATGGCCAAGGCCGGAGGCTTCTTCTTCCTGGTCTTCGGTGTCATCGCGGCCATCGCGGCGATCGCCTCGATCAACCCGATCTGGGCCATCGGCCCGTACCGCCCGGACCACGTGTCCACCGGTGCGCAGCCCGACTGGTACATGGGTATGCCCGAGGGCCTCATCCGTGCGATGCCGGGCTGGGAGATCAACCTCTGGGGTCACACGCTCGTCCTGGGCGTGTTCATCCCGCTGCTGCTCTTCCCGCTGGTGCTCTCGTCGATCGCGGTCTACCCGTTCATCGAGGCCTGGGTCACCGGCGACAAGCGCGAGCACCACATCCTGGACCGCCCGCGCAACGTCCCGACCCGCACGGCGTTCGGTGTCGCCTGGATCGCGGAGTACATCGTGCTCCTCATCGGCGGCGGCAACGACATGTTCGCCCAGTACTTCCACCTGTCGATCAACTCGATCACCTGGTTCGTCCGGATCGGCTTCTTCGTCGTCCCGGTCCTCGCCTTCATCGCCACCAAGCGCGTCTGCCTCGGCCTCCAGCGCCGGGACCGCGACAAGGTGCTGCACGGTCGCGAGACCGGCATCATCAAGCGCCTGCCGCACGGTGAGTTCGTCGAGGTCCACGAGCCGCTCTCGCAGGGCCAGCTGCACACGCTGACCTCGTACGAGCAGTACAAGCCGATCGAGATCGGCCCGACGGTCGACGAGAACGGTGTCGAGCGCAAGGTGAAGGCCCTGGAGAAGCTCCGCGCGAAGCTGAGCAAGGGCTTCTACGGCGAGAACAACCAGATCCCGAAGCCCACGGCGGAGGAGTACAAGGAGATCCAGAGCGGCCACGGCCACCACTGACTCCGCATGACGGACTGATTTCGGTCAGTTCGAGCGTCGCCACGGCAAGAGCCCCGTCCAGTCACTGGACGGGGCTCTTTGCCGTCCCCCGCGCCTGGATAGGCTGGGACCTCACCCATCGACTGTGGACCATCAGGAGCGGACCATGAACGTTGTGACCCCGGCAGGCGGCGACAGCGTGGCGGCCCGCACCTGGCCGGCCGTACTGGACGCCCTGCTGGCCGGCCGTGACCTCGGCGCGGACGACACGGCGTGGGCGATGGACCGGATCATGCACGGCGAGGCGACCGACGCCCAGATCGCGGGCTTCGTGGTCGCCCTGCGGGCCAAGGGCGAGACCGTCGCGGAGATCACCGGCCTCGTGCGGACCATGTACGAACACGCCAACCTCATCGAGGTCCCCGGCCGCACGGTCGACATCGTCGGCACCGGCGGAGACGGCGCCAAGACGGTCAACATCTCCACGATGTCCTCGATCGTGGTGGCCGGTACGGGCGCCAAGGTGGTCAAGCACGGCAACCGCGCCGCGTCCTCCTCCAGCGGCGCCTCGGACGTCCTGGAGAAGCTCGGCGTCAACCTCGAACTGACCCCCGCGCGGGTGGTCGAGGTGGCCGAGGAGGCGGGCATCACCTTCTGCTTCGCCGTCAAGTTCCACCCGGCGCTGCGGTACGTCGCCCACGCCCGCAAAGAGCTGGGCATCCGGACCGTCTTCAACGCCCTGGGCCCCCTCACCAACCCGGCGAAGGTACGGTCCCAGGCGACCGGTGTCGCCGACCCGCGGATGGCCCCCATCGTGGCGGGCGTGCTCGCCGAGCGCGGCTCCTCCGCGCTGGTCTTCCGGGGCGACGACGGCTTCGACGAGCTGACCACGACGGCGACCTCCCGGGTCTGGTGGGTGCGCGACGGCAAGGTCGCCGAGCAGGGCTTCGACCCGCGCGACATCGGCATCCCGCTGGTCGACGTCTCCGCGCTGCGGGGCGCGGACCCCGCGTACAACGCGGACGTGGCCCGCCGCCTGCTGGCGGGGGAGACCGGCCCGGTCCGCGACGCCGTCCTGCTGAACTCGGCGGCGGCGCTGGTGGCCCTGGACCCGGGCAGCGGCACGCTGGAGGAGCAGCTGGCGGAGGGCATCACCCGCGCGGCGCAGTCGATCGACTCGGGCGCGGCGCTGGCCGCGCTGGACCGCTGGGTGAAGGCCAGCAACGCGTAGCGGTGGGCGTCGGTTTTGCGTCAGGCCCCGGTTCCGACATGCGGACCGGGGCTTGTGCGTGCCGGATCATGTGGCAGGATGCTGACCAGGTCACGAGTGACAGCGTTTAGGCCCCGGCTTGCTGTCCGGCAACCCTCCTTCCGTGGCGGGGTGCCCCGGGTGATGACCAGGCCGTAGGCAGCGAGGCTTACGGCAAGCGCGGATCCCTCGATTCCAGGGGTCCTGGTCTCTCGAGGAGTCTTTTCCGTGAGCAAGCGAATGCGATAGGGCGAGTCCGCCCCTTCTTCACCCCCGGAACAGGGTCCTGTCCGCGTACCTCCGTACCGCCGACGCACCTTTCGTCCCCCGGGGCCTTCCCGTACCCCGCCGCATCCGGCCGTGTACGGGCCACCAGAAGCCATTCAGCCCTGCCTGCCGGGAGATACCGCCATGTCCGCTTCCCTGAACGCCGCCACCGCCACCGCTGCCGACGCCTCCGGCGACGCCGCCTGTGACATCGCCTGCGTCGAGCCGCTCCAGGTGCTCGGCCGGGACGTCACCGTGCCGCTCGTCACCGGCGGCGAGGTCACCTACGCGGCCCTCGACTACGCCGCCAGCGCCCCGGCGCTCCAGCGGGTCTGGGACGACGTGGCCGTGTACGCCCCGTACTACGGCAGCGTGCACCGCGGGGCCGGGTACCTCTCGCAGCTCTCCACCGACCTCTTCGAGCAGAGCCGGGTCACGGTCGCGGAGTTCCTCGACTGCCGGCCCGCCGACCAGGTGGTCTTCACCCGGTCCACGACCGACTCGCTGAACCTCCTCGGCCAGGTGCTCCCGGCCGACTGCCAGGTCTTCGTCTTCGAGACCGAGCACCACGCCTCGCTGCTGCCGTGGCGGGGTGCGCGGGTCACCTACCTCAACGCCCCGCGCACCCCGGGCGAGGCCGTCGCCACGCTGGAGCGCGCGCTGGCCGACCGGGAGCCCTACGGTCCGGCGCTGGTGTGCGTGACCGGGGCGTCCAACGTCACCGGTGAACTGTGGCCGGTCAAGGAGCTCGCCGCCGCCGCGCACGCCCACGGCGCGCGGATCGTCCTGGACGCCGCCCAGCTCGCTCCGCACCACCCCGTGTCCGTCCAGGACCTGGACGTCGACTGGGTCGCCTTCTCCGGGCACAAGCTGTACGCGCCCTTCGGCTCCGGCGTCCTCGCCGGGCGGGCCGACTGGCTGCAGGAGGCGGACCCGTACCTCGCGGGCGGCGGCGCCTCCCGCAAGGTGGCCCGGCGCGAGGACGGCGGCGTGGACGTCGAGTGGCACACCACCGCGGCGCGCCACGAGGCCGGTTCGCCGAACGTCATCGGCGTCTACTCCATCGCCTCCGCCTGCCGCGCGCTGACCGAGGCCGGGTTCGACGCGCTGGTCGCTCGCGAGCGGCACCTGATCGCGAAGGTCCGCGAGGGCCTGGCGGAGGTGCCCGCGGTGCGGATCCTGTCGCTCTTCGGCGACGACGCGCCGCGCGTGGGCGTCATCTCGTTCGTGGTGGACGGCTGGAACAGCTCGCACTTCGCCGCGGCGCTGTCGGCCGAATACGGCATTGGCGTCCGGGACGGGCTGTTCTGCGCACACCCGCTGGTGCGGACGCTGCTGGGCAGTGAGCCGCAGGCCCAGGGGGAGTGCGGGGCGCCGGAGGCGGAGCCGGGTGAGCGGTCGCTGAACGCGATCCGCGTCAGCTTCGGGGCCGGTACGCCCGACGAGCACGTGGAGCGGTTCGTGGGGGCCGTGCGGGAGCTGGTGGCCCAGGGGGCGCAGTGGACGTACCGCACGGAAGAGGGCCGCTGCGTCCCGGCCGTCTGATCCCGTGGGGGCGGGTGAGGTATGCCCCCTGGCCCGGGGTGGGCGGGTTCCGGCCGGGCCGGTGCCCCGCACGAGCGTCTCCTCGGCTCGCGGGCAGCGGCCCGTCGGAGATTGCGGCAGGGCCCAGCCGAAACCCGCCGCGGGGCCATGGAACCCGGGGTGACTGCTCGCTCCCGGGCGTCCTCGTCCCGCCGGAGGCCTTCGCGGGGGTCCGGCGTCAGGGTGGGGGAGTCGGGCACCGGAGGAGGGTCCCCGCAAGGCCGAGCGGTCACCCCTGGACGCACGTCTCCGACCCCCCGCGGCCGCGAGCCGAGGAGACACTCCGCAGGGGCCCGGCTCCACCACCCTGACACCTCCGGCCCCCGGGTCAGGGAACCCACCCCAGCCCCGCCGGCGTTTGAGGCGAACCCACCGACCCGGGGCAGGGGTCGGGCCTCGGCCCGGTCCGGCTCGCCGCCAGGCGCTAGGCGTCCAGGCCGATCGCGAACGCCGCCTCCAGGTCGTGCTGGGAGTACGTGCGGAACGCCACGTGGGTGTCCGTCGCCTCCACGCCCGGGATCTTGCTGATGCGGCCGGGGATGATGTCCGCGAGGTTCTCGTGGCGGGGCACCCGGACGAGGGCGATCAGGTCGTACGTCCCCGTGACGGAGTAGACCTCGCTGACGTTCTCCAGCGCGGCGATCGACTCGGCGATCTCGGGGATGCGGTCCACGCTGGTCTTGATGAGCACGATCGCGGTGATCACGGCTGGCTGTCTCCCTCGGTGGCCGTCGCTGGTCGCCTCACTCTAGTCGTACGCCGATATCGCACCCACGCGTAGAGGAACCCGGCCGAGAACCCCACCACGTGGGCCAGGTACGCCACCCCCGGCCCGCTCCCCGCGCGCTGGGCCGCCAGCCACTGCAGGCCGAACCAGAACAGCAGCACGATCCAGGCCGGGAAGCGCAGCGGCACGAAGAACAGGAACGGGAAGAGGCTCGTCACCCGGGCCTTGGGGAAGAGGTACAGGAAGGCCCCCAGGACGGCCGAGATGGCCCCGGAGGCGCCGACCAGGGTCTGGTCGGAGGAGGGGTTGGCCGCCGCGTAGGCGGCCAGGGCGAGGTAGCCGGTGGCGACGTAGAAGACGAGGAACCGCGCCCGGCCCATCCGTTCCTCGGTCATCGCCCCGAAGACGTACAGGAAGAGGCAGTTGCCCAGCAGGTGCAGCCAGCCGCCGTGCACGAAGAGCGCCGTCAGCGGCGTGAGCGCGGCGCGGCGGGTGCCGGAGAAGAGCTCGTCCGGGACCACGCCCCAGTGCCGGAAGTACGCCGTCCCGGCCGCCACCAGCCGCTCGCCCGTCCCGTAGACGGGGTTCAGCCCGGAGGCGGGGCCGAGGACGAAGACCACCGCGCAGGCCGCGATCAGCGCGTACGTCACCACCGGTCCGCGGGCGGTCTCGCGGACGGTCCGCCACCGTTCGGTCATGGGACAGAGCATGGCGTAACCGGAGCGACCGGGGCAGCTCGCCCCGCCGCGTCCCGCATGGAGGACAGGGCCCACGGGAGGGTGACGTCAGGCCGTAGGGTTACGTCCTGAGGCCCCGCCGAGAGGCGCGGGCCGCTTTAATTGAAACAGTGACGAAGGAGTGAGCGGCCTGATGACGGTTCCCCTGCCGACCGAGACGACCCGGTGGCGCTGCACGCTGTGCGGCAACCTCACGCGGTTCGACGTCACCCGCTCGTCGAAGGTCGTGGAGTACGTCCACCTGGACCTCGCCGGGGAGCCCAAGGTCGAGGAGCGCGAGGTGGTCAATGAGACCATCGAGTCGGTCCGCTGCCGCTGGTGCAACGCGGTGGACCAGATCGAACTCGTGGACCGGCCGGGCACGGACTCCTGAGGGAGCCGGTGCCCGCGGTCGAGAAGTAACGGTAGGGGTGACGGACTGTGGAGCCAGCAAGCGGCGCTGAGCCGGCCGACGCGGCGGGCGATGCCGCGGAGGTGCTCGACCGCCCGCTGCCCGAAGGCGTGCGGCGCCGGGTGGTCGCGCTGGTCTCGGACGCCTTCGGCGGGCTGACGGTCGCCGATCTTCCGGGCCAGTTGCGCCAGTACGCCCGCTTCACCCCCACCCGGCGGGCCAAGTTCGCGGGCAACGCCATGGCGGCGGCCGTCGAGACGGACGCCGTCTTCCGCGGCCGGGTCGCCGAGAAGCTGCGCGAGGCCCAGCCGGAGCTGTCCGCCGCGCTGGAGTCCGGCGCGCCCCCGGCCGCCGCGGACCCGCTGGACGTGGCGGCCTCCGCGTACGTCCTGCGGCCCGCGGGCTGGGTCAAGCTCGTGGCCGCGGCCGGCGAGGAGGCGCAGCGCGCCGACGCCGAGCGGGTCGGCGAGGAGACCCAGCGCGAGTTGGAGCGGCTGCGCGAGGAGCTGGCGCACCTGCGCGAGCAGCAGCGCACCGGCGGCGAGCAGGTGCGTACGGAGCTGGAGGCGTCCCGCAAGGAAGCGGAATCGCTTCAGCGCAAGCTGCGCAGCGCGCTGAACGACGTCAAGCGCGGCGAGGCGGCCCTGCGCAAGGTGATCGCCGAGATCGACGGGATCCGCAGCGAGACCGGCGCCCGGGTGGTGGCGGCCGAGAGCGAGTCCCGGCGGCTCAAGTCCCGGCTGGCGGAGGTGGAATCGGCGCTGGAGACCTCGCGCCGGGCCACCCGCGAGGGCCGCAGCATCGAGGACATGCGGCTGCGGCTGCTGCTGGACACGGTGCTCGACGCCGCCCAGGGGCTGCGCCGGGAGCTGGCGCTGCCGCCGGTCTCGACGCGCCCGGCGGACACGGTGGAGGCGGTGGAGCCGGGCCGGATGACCCCGAAGGACATCGCGGCGCGGGCGCTGTCGGAGACCGATCCGGCGCTGCTGGACCAGCTGCTGGCGCTGCCTCAGGCCCATCTGGTGGTGGACGGCTACAACGTCACCAAGACCGGCTATCCGACCATGCCGCTGGAGAAGCAGCGGCTGCGGCTGCTGGGCGGGCTGTCGATGCTGGCCGCCCAGAGCGGCGCGGAGATGACCTGCGTCTTCGACGGGGCCGAGCTGGCCGCGCCGGTGCTGCTGGCGCCGCCGCGCGGCGTGCGGGTGCTGTTCTCCAAGGCGGGCGTCACGGCGGACGAGCTGATCCGGCAGCTGGTGCGCGCGGAGCCGCCCGGGCGGCCGGTGGTCGTGGTCTCCACCGACCGTGAGGTGGCCGACGGGGTGGCCAAGGCGGGGGCGAGGCCGGTTACGTCGGCCTTGTTGCTGAAGCGGCTTTCGCGCGTTTCGTAACTCCTGGGCCGGATCGGCCGATTGTCGGAATTTTCGGAACGTACCGTCAAGTGACCGCTACGGGCCGTGTGCTGTAGGTAAAGAAGCGGGTCGGTGACCGATTTTTTTGTCGTCAGGATTTGAACTGATCACGGCAAGGTCACTAGGGTCGGCCCAAACCTTCGTGCGATGGATCACTCATTCGGGGTGCCGGGCGAAGGGGCTGCCGAGTGTGCGTACTCAGGCGGTTCTAGGAAGAAGGAGCTCGCCCCCGTGGCGTCCCACCGTCGACCCAAGCAGCCGAGCCGCCTTCGCGTGACCGTCCTGACGGCCACCGCCACCGCGGCCGTCGTCCTCTCCGCCAACGGCGCCTCCGCCGCCCCGCAGCCGACCAAGGACGAGGCCAAGGCCAAGGTCGACGCGCTGTACGAGGAGTCCGAGCAGGCCACCGAGAAGTACAACGGGGCCAAGGAGCGCCAGGAGAAGCTGGAGAAGGAGATCAGCCAGATCCAGGACCAGGTGGCGAAGGGGCAGGACGAGCTCAACACCCTGCGCGGCGCCCTCGGTTCGATGGCGAGCGCCCAGTACCGCACCGGCGGCATCGACAACTCGCTGGCGCTCTTCCTCTCCGCGAACCCGGACGACTACCTCGACAAGGCCTCCACGATGGAGCAGCTGAGCGACAAGCAGGTCGCGGCCGTCCAGAAGATCCAGGCGAAGCAGCGCAGCCTGGCGCAGAAGCGCCAGGAGGCCTCGGGCAAGCTCACCGACCTCGACGCCACCCGCAAGGAACTGGACGAGAAGAAGAAGACCTCCCAGAGCAAGCTGGCCGAGGCGCAGGCGGTCCTCAACTCCCTGTCGGCCGACCAGCGCTCGCAGCTCAGCGCCGACGAGAAGCGCGCCAGCGGCGGCGACGCCGACAAGGCGACCGCCGGCGGCGGAGCGAAGGGTTCGGGCCGGGCCGGACAGGCCCTCGAATACGCCAAGCAGCAGCTCGGCGACGCCTACCACATGGGCGACACGGGCATGGACTCGTGGGACTGCTCGGGTCTGGTCCAGTGGGCCTACGGCCAGGCCGGCGTGGACCTCCCGCGCGTCACCTACGACCAGGCGAACGCGGGCCGGCACCTGACCCTGAGCGAACTGCAGCCGGGCGACCTGATCCTGTTCTACGACGACCTGCACCACGTCGGCCTGTACGCGGGCAACGGAATGACCCTGCACGCCTCCAACCCGCGCGGCGGCGTCAAGTACGAGGCCGTCCGCAACATGCCCTTCCAGTTCGGCGTCCGGGTCGGTGGCTGACCCGTCCTCACGGGCGCGCCGTACACCGCCCATCCGGGCGAATTAACCGCCCCCGCTCGGCCCCCTCGCCCCGCCGGTGACCTGCGTCTCCGGCGGGGCGTCACTGTGTGTGCCCGCCGACGGTCGTTGGCCGGTGCGTGGTCACGCCGCTACTGTCTGCCAGCGCGGAACCCGGCACACGGCCGTCCACGGGGGGCGGACCCGGGCCCCGCGCAAGCGGAAGGGAGCGGCTCAACGTGGCATCCCATCGCCGGCCCGCGCCTACGGGGCACGACCGGAACACCAGGGTCACCGTCCTGACCGCCGCCGCCGCGGCCACCGCGGCGGTCGCCATGACGGGCGTACCGGCCACCGCGGCCCCCGCAGAACCGCCCGGCGGCGCCCGGGCCCAGGTGGACCGGCTGTTCGAGGAGGCCGAGCAGGCCACCGAGCGGTTCAACGCGGCGGGGGAGCGCAGCGCGAAGCTGCGCGGCGAGGTCCTGCGCGCCCAGGACGCCGTCGCCCGCGGCCAGGACCGGATCAACACCATGCGCGGGGTGCTCGGCAGCTTCGCCGGGGCCCAGTACAAGTCCGGCGGTCTCGACCCGGCCGTCGAGCTGATGCTCTCCGAGGACCCCGACGAGTACCTCGACAAGGCCAGCGCCCTCGACCGGCTGACCGGCCGCCAGACCCGGCAGCTCGCCGAACTGCGCGAGGAGCAGCGCAAGCTGGACCAGGAGCGGCACGAGGCCTCGCGCAAGCTCGCCGAACTCGACGAGCTGCGGGCCGACACCGCCCGCCAGAAGCGCTCCGTCACCGCGAAGCTCGCCGCCGCCCGGCGGCTGCTCAACGCGATGCCGACGGAGGAGCGGGTCTCCTTCGAGCGGGCCTCGCGCTCCGGCGGCCGCGCCGACGCGCTGCCCGAACTCCCCGGCTCCGGCGGCGCCTCCTCGGGTCGCGCCGCGACCGCCGTGATGGCGGCCCGGGCCGCGGTCGGGCGCCCGTACGTCTGGGGGGCCACCGGGCCCTCCGGCTTCGACTGCTCCGGGCTCATGGTGTGGTCCTACCGGCAGGCGGGCGTCTCCCTGCCGCGCACCTCGCAGGAGCAGCGGCACGCGGGCCGCAGGGTCTCCCTCTCCGAGGCCCGGCCGGGGGACCTGGTGACCTACCGCTCGGACGCCAGCCACGTCGGCATGTACGTCGGCAACGGCCAGGTGGTGCACGCCCCGTACCCGGGGGCCGCGGTGCGCTACGACCCCGTCGGGATGATGCCGGTGTCCTCGGTGACCCGGCCCTGAGGCCGCCGGCGTCCGCGGTGACCCACCGGGCCTGAGGGCGCCGGTGGTCCGCGCGCGTACGATCACCGGATGGTCCGGGGTCCCGTGCGCGCGCTGTTCCTGCTGCTGGCCGCCGTGCTGCTGGCCGGCGGGGCCGCCGGCTGTGGCGGCCCCGGGGCGGCCGCGCGGCCCGACGCCGCCGAGCGGGCCGTCCGGGAGGCGGTGGCCCGGTGGTCGGCCCGGCCGCCCGCGGCGCTGGCCGCCGTCCCGCTGGAGGGCTGGACGTACGGGGTCACCTCGGTACGCCGCGACGGCGCCCGGGCCGTGGTCGGCGCGGAGCTGCGCTACCGGCTCACCGGCTACGACGCCGCTCCGGCGGTCTCGGCCCGCACCCTCTCGCTGAGCGAGGACGGCGACGGCTGGCACGTCACCGGTGACCGGCCCGCGCCCGGAGCGCTGCCGCAGCTGTGGGACCAGGGGCCGGTGAGCGTGGTGCGCGGGGACCACGCCTTGGTGCTGGGCGGCCGGGGGCGGTCCCGGGAGAGCCTGGAGGAGGTCGCGGTGGTGGCCGGGCGGGCCGTCCCCGAGGTGAGCGCGGCCTGGCCGCGGCCGTGGGCGGGCCGCGTGGTGGTGGTCGTCCCCGCCGACCTGGACGCGATGGCGGCGCTGCTGGGGCGGCCCGCCGACTCCTACCGGGGGCTGGCGGCGGTGACCACCGGGCTGGTCGGCGTCTCCCCGGCCCCGGCGGACCGGGTGGTGGTCAACCCGCAGGCGTACGAGGGCCTGAGCGAGCTGGGCCGCCAGGTGGTCCTCACCCACGAGAGCACCCACGTCGCCACCCGCTCCGCGACCACCGCCTCGACCCCGCTGTGGCTCTCCGAGGGCTTCGCGGACTGGGCGGCGTACCGCTCGGCCGGGCGCACCCCGGCACAGGCCGCCCCGGCGCTGCGCCGGGCCGTGGGCCGGGGTGAACTTCCGTCCGCGCTCCCCCCGAACGAGGCGTTCACCTTCGGGGGTGACGCGCAGGCGATGGCCCGCGCCTACGAGGGGGCCTGGCTGGCCTGCCGGCTGATCGCCGACCGCTGGGGCGAGGCGGCCCTGGTCAGGCTCTATGCCGAGGCAGGCCGGAATTCGCTGCCGACGGCGCTGCGGAGCACGCTGGGCACCGACCTCGCCGACCTCACCCGAACGTGGCAATCGAGCCTGCGGGAGGAGCTGCGGTGAGCGGTAGCCTCGCCGCACGATGCACAAGACCCTGATCGTGACCAACGATTTCCCGCCACGTCCGGGCGGCATCCAGGCCTTCCTGCACAACATGGCGCTGCGGCTGGATCCCGGCCGGGTCGTCGTCTACGCCTCCACCTGGAAGCGGGGCGCGGAGGGCGCCGCGGCCACCGCCGCCTTCGACGCGGCGCAGCCCTTCCCCGTCGTGCGGGACGCGGCGACGATGCTCCTGCCGAGCCCCCGGGTGACCCGCCGGGCCACCGCCCTGCTGAGCGAACACGGCTGCGAGTCGGTCTGGTTCGGGGCCGCCGCCCCGCTCGCCCTGATGGGCCCGGCGCTGCGCCGGGCGGGCGCCCGGCGGGTGGTGGCGACCACGCACGGGCACGAGGCGGGCTGGGCCCAGCTGCCCGGCGCCCGCGCCCTGCTGCACCGGATCGGCGAGGGCACGGACACGGTCACCTACCTGGGCGAATACACCCGCTCGCGGATCGCGGGCGCGCTGAGCGAGGCGGCGGCGGCGCGGATGACGCCGCTGCCGCCCGGGGTCGACGAGAAGACCTTCCACCCCGGGTCGGGCGGCGACCTGATCCGGGCCCGGCTGGGGCTGACGGACCGGCCGGTGGTGGTGTGCGTGTCCCGGCTGGTGCCGCGCAAGGGCCAGGACACCCTGATCCGGGCGCTGCCGCTGATCAGGGCCGAGGTGGCGGACACGACGCTGCTGATCGTGGGCGGCGGGCCCTACGAGTCCGCGCTGCGGGCGCTGGCCGCCTCGACCGGGGTCGCGGACGCGGTGCGGTTCACCGGGGCCCTGCCGTGGGGGGAGCTGCCCGCGCACTTCGGGGCGGGGGACGTCTTCGCGATGCCGTGCCGGACCCGGCGCGGCGGGCTGGACGTGGAGGGGCTCGGGATCGTCTACCTGGAGGCCTCGGCCACGGGCCTGCCGGTGGTCGCGGGGGACTCCGGGGGCGCCCCGGACGCGGTCCTGGACGGGGAGACGGGCTGGGTGGTGCGGGGCGGCTCCGTGGCCGACACGGCGGACCGCATCGTGACGCTGCTCCTCGATCCGGCGCTGGCCCGGGCGATGGGGGAGCGGGGCCGGGCCTGGGTGGAGGAGCGCTGGCGCTGGGACCTGCTGGCGGACCGGCTGCGCGGACTGCTGTGACCGGGGGCCGGGCCCGCGCCGCCGCGGCCCAGGGCGTCATATCCGGCCATACCTGACTGTCACTCAGATGTCTGTCAAGACGGCATCTGGGTGGACGGTAGGATTCCGCCCATGATGCCACCATGACATCACAGCTGACGCGCCGTCACCTCCTGGGGCTCGGCGCCCTCCAGACCGCCGCGGCACTCGGGTTCACCCGGATCGGGCTGTCGTCCGCGGCCGCCGCGGAACCGGCCGCCGCGCAGTACGCCCCCGCCATCGTCGTCGGCTCCGGCTACGGCTCCGCCGTCGCCGCCCTGCGGCTCGGGCGGGCGGGCGTACGGACCGTCGTCCTCGAGATGGGACGGCTCTGGGACACCCCCGCCTCGGACGGGAAGATCTTCCCCTCCACCTCCGCGCCCGACCAGCGCTCCATGTGGTACCGCACGCGCACCGAGGCCCCGCTCGCCCAGTTCCTCTGGCTCGACGTGGTCAACCGCGACATCAGCCCCTACCCCGGCGTCCTGGACCGGGTGAACTACGGCGACATGTCCGTGTACGTCGGCCGTGGCGTCGGCGGCGGATCCCTCGTCAACGGCGGTATGGCGCCCACCCCGAAGCGCTCGTACTTCACCGAGGTACTGCCCCGGGTCGACGCCGACGAGATGTACGGGACCTACTACCCGCGGGCCCGCCAGATGCTCGGCGTCAATGACATCGACCCGTCGTGGTTCGAGTCCACCGAGTGGTACCGCTTCGCCCGGATCTCCCGCAAGCACGCCCAGAACACGGGCCTGAAGACCACCTTCGTGCCCAACGTCTACGACTTCGAGTACATGAAGCGCGAGGCCGCCGGCACCGCTACCAGGTCGGCGCTCGCGGGCGAGGTCATCTACGGCAACAACCACGGCAAGAAGAGCGTCGACAAGACCTACCTCGCCGCCGCCCTCGGCACCGGCAACGTCACCATCGAGACCATGCAGCGGGTGGTCGCCGTACGCCCGGACCCGGCCGGCGGGTACGTCCTCACCGTCCTGACCAGCGACCTCACCGGGCGGGTCACCCAGACCCGCGAACTCGGCTGCAGGCAGCTCTTCCTGGGCGCCGGCAGCCTCGGCACCACCGAGATCCTGCTGCGGGCCCGCGAGACCGGCGCGCTGCCCGCGCTCAGCGAGGAGGTCGGCCGCGGCTGGGGCCACAACGGCAACGTGATGACCGCCCGGGCCAACCACCTCTGGGACACGGTCGGCGCCAACCAGGCCACCATGCCCGCCCTGGGCATCGACGACTGGGACAACGCCTCGAACCCGGTCTTCGCCGAGATCGCCCCGCTGCCGATGGGGTTCGAGCACTGGATCTCGATGTACCTGGCGATCACCAAGAACCCCGAGCGCGGGCACTTCATCTACGACGCCGCCAGCGACTCGGCGAAGCTCCAGTGGACCCGGGACCAGAACACCCCGTCCGTGAACGCGGCGAAGCGCCTCTTCGACCGGATCAATCGGGCCAATTTCACGATCTACCGCTACGACCTGTTCGGCGACAACAAGAATTTCGCCGACAACTTCACCTACCACCCGCTCGGCGGCTGCGTGCTGGGCGCCGCCACCGACGACTACGGCCGCGCCAAGGGCTACCAGGGGCTGTACGTCGTCGACGGCTCGCTCGTCCCGGGCTCGCTCGGAGTGAACCCGTTCGTGACGATCACCGCCCTCGCGGAGCGGAACATGGAGCGGATCCTCGCCGACCCCCGATGATCAGCGGCCTCCGGCCGCGGGCCGCGCCGGCACCGCCCCGCTACCGGGCGATCAGCCCCGGTAGAGGGCCTCGACCTCGTCCGCGTAGTCCTTCGCCACCACGTTGCGCTTGAGCTTCAGCGACGGCGTGAGGTGGCCCGACTCCTCCGTGAACTGGGAGGGCAGAATGCGGAATTTCCGCACCGATTCCGCCTTGGAGACCGCCGCGTTGCCATCGTCCACGGCCTGCTGGACGGCGGCGTTCAGGTCCGCGTCCTCGCGCAGCGACGCCGCCGTCGACCCCGCGGGCTTGCCGTGCTCCGCCGCCCACCGGCCGAGGAACTCCTCGTCGATGGTGACCAGGGCGGCCACGAACGGCCTCGCGTCGCCGACCACCATGCACTCGGCGACCAGCGCGTGGGCGCGGATCCGGTCCTCGATCACCGCGGGAGCGACGTTCTTGCCGCCCGCGGTGACGATGAGTTCCTTCTTGCGCCCGGTGATCGCGAGGTAGCCGTCCTCGTCGAGGGTGCCGACGTCGCCCGTGCGGAACCAGCCGTCGGCCAGCGCCTCGGCGGTCGCCGTCTCGTTCTTCCAGTACCCCGTGAAGATGTGCTCGCCGTGCAGCAGCACCTCGCCGTCGTCCGCGATGCGCACGACCGATCCCGGGAGCGGCTGGCCGACCGTACCGATCTTCGTCCGGTCCCACGGGTTGAAGGCGGTCGCCGCGCACGACTCGGTCAGGCCGTAGCCCTCCAGCACGGTGAAGCCGATCCCGCGGAAGAAGTGGCCGAGCCGCTCACCCAGCGGCGCGCCGCCGGAGATCGCGTACTCGCCGCGTCCGCCGAGCACCGTGTGCAGCTTGCTGTAGACCAGCTTCGAGAACACCTTGTGCTTGAGCCGCAGGGCGAGGGACGGGCCGCCCGGGGTGTCCAGCGCGCGGCTGTAGGCGATCGCGGTCTCGGCGGCCGCGTCGAAGATCTTGCCCTTGCCGTCGGCCTGCGCCTTGGCGCGCGCCGAGTTGTAGACCTTCTCGAAGACTCGCGGCACACCGAGGATCAGGGTGGGCCGGAAGGACTGGAGCTCGTCGGTCAGGTTCTTGATGTCCGGTACGCAGCCCAGCCGGATGGGGGCCAGTACGGCCGCCACCTCGACCAGGCGCCCGAAGACGTGGGCCGCCGGGAGGAAGAGCAGGACCGAGCACTCGCCGGTGCGGAAGAGCGGGCTGAGCCGCTCCACCACGTTGCCGCACTCGGCGAAGAAGTTGCGGTGGCTCAGCACGCAGCCCTTGGGGCGGCCGGTGGTGCCCGAGGTGTAGACGATGGTGGCCGGGTCGTCGGCGTTCGCCAGACCGCTGCGCTCGTCGACCTCGGCGTCGGTGACCGAGGCGCCCGCGGCGCGCAGGGTCTCCAGGGCGCCCGCCTCGATCTCCCACACGTCGCGCAGCTCGGGGAGCCGGTCGCGCAGGGAGGCCACGGTCGCGTGGTGGCCCGGGCTCTCCACGATCACGGCGGTCGCGCCGGAGTCGCCGAGGATCCACTGGATCTGCTCGGGCGAGCTGGTCTCGTACACCGGGACGGTGATGCCGCCCGCGCTCCAGATCGCGAAGTCGATCAGGACCCACTCGTAGCGGGTCCGCGAGATGAGGGCGACCCGGTCGCCGGGCCGGACGCCCGCCGCGATCAGGCCCTTGGCCGTGGCCCGGACCTCCGCCAGGAACTCGGTCGCGGTCACGTCCTGCCAGGCGCCGCCGACCTTGCGCGCCATGACGGCGGTGGCCGGATGCTGAGCGGCGTTGCGGCGGATGAGATCCGTCAGGTTCCCGTCCGACGGGACCTCGTACAGGGCCGGAAGGCTGAACTCGCGCAAGACTGCTGCTCCTCTGGGCGCCATCGCCACCATGTGGACCGACCGGACGTTACCCACGAGTAGTGGGTTCCCGATAGAGGGAACCGGCCAGATGTTCCGTGCGTCACACGACGCGGACACACCCGCCCGACAGTAGTCGACGCCTTCCGCGACCCGGAAGTAACCGCAGGTCCGGGCAGCTGTGCGAGATCCTTCCCGGCCCGTCTATGCCAGCTCCCCGTACGCCCCTAGGGTGACGGCATGGGTGGCACGAAAAGCGGCAACGAGCGCACGGCGCACAAAGGCACCAAGAGCGGCACACGGGTCCACGTGGTGAGCGACGTGCACGGCAACAGCGAGGCGCTGGCACGGGCCGGGGAGGGCGCGGACGCGCTGATCTGCCTGGGCGACCTGGTGCTCTTCCTGGACTACGCCGACCATTCGCGCGGCATCTTCCCCGACCTCTTCGGCGTCGAGAACGCCGACCGGATCGTGGCCCTGCGCACCGAGCGGCGCTTCGAGGAGGCCCGCGCGCTGGGCCGCGAGCTGTGGGCGGGCCTGGACCGCGAGCAGGTGATCGAGGGCGCGGTGCGCAGGCAGTACGAGGAGATGTTCGCCGCGTTCCCCACCCCCACCTACGCCACCTACGGCAACGTCGACATCCCGACGCTCTGGCCGCAGTACGCCCGCCCCGGCACCACCGTCCTCGACGGCGAGCGCGTGGAGATCGGCGGCCGGGTATTCGGCTTCGTCGGCGGCGGCCTGCCCTCCCCGATGCGCACCCCCTACGAGGTGGACCCGGAGGAGTACGCGGCCAAGATCGAGGCGCTCGGCGAGGTCGACGTCCTGTGCTCGCACATCCCGCCCGAGGTCCCCGAGCTCTGCTACGACACCGTGGCCCGCCGCTTCGAGCGCGGCAGCGCGGCCCTCCTCGACGCCATCCGCAAAACCCGGCCCCGGTACGCCCTGTTCGGGCACGTGCACCAGCCGATGGCCCGCCGGATGCGCATCGGCGCCACCGAGTGCGTGAACGTCGGGCACTTCGCGGCGACGGGAAGGCCCTGGGCGCTGGAGTGGTGAGGTCCACCCGCGCGGTAGCCTTCACGCGGCGGCCGCAGGCCGCGACGACTTGCTGAACTTCCCCAGCTGCCGCTGGGAGGTGACACCGGCCCGGAGGAGCGACCGCGATGGCGGAACACACCAGCTCGAGCATCACGATCGAAGCGACGCCGGCTGACGTCATGGCCGTGATCGCCGACTTCGGACGCTACCCCGAGTGGACCGGCGAGGTGAAGGAGGCCGAGGTGCTGGCCTCCGACGCCGCGGGCCGCGCCGAGAAGGTGCGACTGCTGCTCGACGCCGGAGCGATCAAGGACGACCACACCCTCAACTACACCTGGAAGGGTGCGGACGAGGTCAGCTGGAGCCTGGACAAGTCCCAGATGCTGCGCCAGCTCGACGGGTCCTACCGGCTGGCCCCGCTGGACGGGGGCAGGAAGACCGAGGTCACCTACCAGCTGACCGTGGACGTCAAGATCCCGATGCTCGGCATGATCAAGCGCAAGGCCGAGAAGGTCATCATCGACCGCGCGCTGGCGGGCCTGAAGAAGCGCGTCGAGGCCGGCGGGGCCTGAGGCCCGGATTCCCCCGCCCCGCCCCGCCCTCGCCGTACCCGACCCGGAGCCGTCGCACGTGCACACCTTGCTGATCACCGGCCCCGGCGGGGCGGGACGCACCACCGTCGCCGCCGCTACCGCCCTCGCGGCGGCCCGGCGCGGACGGCGGGTGCTGGTCCTCTCCGGTGACCCCGGTGACCCGCTGGGCGCGCTCCTCGGCCCGGCCCTCGGGGCGTCGGCCGAGGTGGCGCCCGGGCTGGCCGCCGTACCCGTCGCGGCCGACGGGGTGTGGGCCGCCCGGATCGAGCCCGCGGAGGAGTTCCGCGCCGAACTGGTCACCCTCCAGGAGCGCGGCTCCGCCCTCCTCGGGATGCTGGGGGCGCGGCCGTTGGGCGGCGAGGAGCTCACCGAACTCCCGGGCGCCGAACAGTTCGCCCTGCTGCGCGCGCTGCGCCGGGCGGCCGGGGCGGCCCGGGCGGGCTCCTTCGACCTGGTCGTGGTCGACATGCCGCCCGTCCACCAGGCCATCGCCACCCTCGCGCTCCCGGCCCAGCTGCGCCGCTACCTGGCCCGGCTGCTGCCCGCCCAGCGGCAGGCGGCCCGGGCGCTGAGGCCCGTACTGGCCCAGCTGGCGGGCGTACCGATGCCCGCGCAGTGGCTGTACGAGGCCGCCGCGCGCTGGGACGAGGAGCTGGCCGCCGTCCAGGCCGTCGTGGAGGCGGACACCACCTCCGTCCGCATGGTCGCCGAGCCCGGACCGGGCGCCGACGGTGTGCTGCGGCTCGGGATGCTCGGCCTGGCCCTGTACGAGCTGCCCGTCGGGGCGGTCGTGGCCAACCGGCTCGTGCCCCGGGACGCCGCGGACCCGTGGCTCGCCGGGCTGGCCGCGCAGCAGGACAAGTACGTCACCACCTGGGCCGGAGCCCACCCGGACCTCGCCCGGCCGGGCCTGGAGCACCTGGGCGCGGACCCGCGCGGCCCGCGCGACCTGGCCGCGCTGGACCCGCGCGACGCGCTGGCCGAGCTGCCCTCCGGGGAGCGCCGGGCCTGGGCGGTCGAGGACCGTCTCGCCGACGAGGGCGTCCTCGTCTGGGTGGTGCCGCTGCCCGGCGCGGAGAAGCGGGACCTGGATCTGGTCCGGCGCGGGGACGAGCTGCTGCTCACGGCGGGCCCGTTCCGAAGGATCGTTTCCCTGCCCTCGGCGCTGCGCCGCTGCACCGTCTCGGGCGCGGGCCTCCACGAGGGCGTCCTGCGGATCCGCTTCACGCCGGACCCGGGTCAGTGGCCCCTCTCACCCTGAACGTGACGGGGCCGTTCGGGTAACGTCGAGGGTGTTCCCACCGCCCCGCAGCCGTACCCAGGAGAGTCCGCCATGAGCGAGGCCACCGACCGTCCCGCAGACGACGACGCCTGGGCCAGGGCGTGCGCCGAGGACCTGGCCGCGGAGCGGGAGCGCCGCCGGTCGCAGCAGGGCGGGGGCGCCGGCGAGCCGGGGAGCCCGGCCGAGGAGCTGTTCAAGCTGTTCGAGGCCGTCGCAGACAAGGTCGCCGGGCTGAACAACCCCCTGATCGGCATGGCCGCCCAGGGCGCCGCCCGGCAGTTCGTCAGCCAGGCCAAGAGCGCCGTCAAGCCCGTGATCGAGCGCAACCCCGAGGTCTTCGACCACCTGGCGGCCGCCGGCTCCGAGCTGCTCGCCGCCTACCGCTCGGCCGTCGAGGGCCACGAGCGCCGCTGGAGCCGGGACGAGCCCTCGCCGCGCACGGATCCCGGAGCCGCGGCCGCGGGCGGGACCAAGGGTGACGAGGACGGACCCGGGCCCGCCGAGCGCATCGATCTCGACTGACTCCCGTCCAACGCTCGGGTACCGTTGGCCCCGGCGGGGTTTGACCGGAAACCGAGGGACTAATGGGACTCACCATCGGCGTCGACATCGGCGGCACGAAGATCGCGGCCGGCGTGGTCGACGAAGAGGGCACCATCCTTGAGACGTACAAGGTGCCCACCCCGCCGACCGCGGACGGCGTGACCGACGCGATCTGCGCCGCAGTGTCCGAAGTCAGCAGCAACCACACCATCGACGCCGTCGGCATCGGCGCCGCCGGATACGTGGACGACAAGCGCGCCACCGTGCTCTTCGCGCCCAACATCGACTGGCGGCACGAGCCGCTCAAGGACAAGGTCGAGCAGCGCATCGGCCTGCCGGTCGTCGTCGAGAACGACGCGAACTGCGCGGCCTGGGGCGAATACCGCTTCGGTGCGGGCCAGGGTCACGACGACGTCATCTGCATCACCCTCGGCACGGGCCTGGGCGGCGGCATCATCATCGGCAACAAGCTGCGCCGCGGGCGCTTCGGCGTCGCCGCCGAATTCGGCCACATCCGGGTCGTCCCCGACGGCCTGCTGTGCGGCTGCGGCAGCCAGGGCTGCTGGGAGCAGTACGCCTCCGGGCGCGCGCTCGTCCGGTACGCCCGGCAGCGGGCCAATGCCACCCCCGAGAACGCGTCCGTGCTGCTCGCGCTCGGCGACGGCACCCCCGAGGGCATCGAGGGCAAGCACATCAGCGAGGCCGCGCGTGCCGGCGACCTGGTGGCCATCGACTCCTTCCGGGAGCTGGCCCGCTGGGCCGGAGCCGGTCTCGCCGACCTGGCCTCGCTGTTCGACCCGTCCGCGTTCATCGTGGGCGGCGGGGTCTCGGACGAGGGCGACCTCGTCCTCGACCCGATCCGCAAGTCCTTCAAGCGCTGGCTGATCGGCGGCGCCTGGCGTCCGCACGCGCAGGTGCTGGCCGCTCAGCTGGGCGGCAAGGCCGGTCTCGTCGGCGCGGCCGACCTGGCTCGCCAGGGCTGAGCCCGGCCCGGTCCGCACGCTCGCGCATTCTGCCCGTCGCGCCCCCTGGGGGAGCGGCGGGCGGCTGCGTAGGTTGGCCCGTATGGACCTGTCTCCACTGCCGCGTACGGGGCTGCCTGAGCTGCCCGAGCTGCCCGCGCTGCCCGAATCCCGCACCGAGCCCGACGGTTCCGCCGTGATCCGGGTGCTCGGCTACAACGTGCGCTCGATGCGCGACGACGAGGAAGCGCTGGTCCGGGTCATCCGGGCGTGCGCCCCCGACCTGGTCTTCATCCAGGAAGCCCCGCGGTTCTTCCGCTGGCGCAAACATGCGGCGCGCCTCGCGTCGAAGACGGACCTGGTGGTGCTGAGCGGGGGCGCGACGGCCGCCGGGCCGCTGCTGCTGTGCTCGCTGCGGGCCTTCGTGGAACGTACCGAGGACGTGCTGCTGCCGCTGCGGCCGGGCGAGCACCGGCGGGGCTTCGCGACGGCGGTGGTGCGGATCGGGGGCGTGCGGGTGGGGGTGCTCAGCGCGCACCTGTCGCTGCGGGCGGACGAGCGGTACGAGCAGGCGGGGATGCTGCTGGAGCGGCTGGCCGGGATGGACGTGCCGCACGTGGTGGCGGCCGGTGACATCAACGAACGGCCCGAGGGGGCGGCCTTCCGGCGGCTGGCGGCGGAGCTGCAGGACTGCTGGGCGGTGGCGCCGTGGGGTGGGGAGCTCACGTCGGAGCACGTGCCGGGGGGACAGCGGATCGATGCCGTGTTCGCTTCGCGGGGGGTGGAGGTGCTGGCCTGCGGGGTCCCGGCGGGGCTGCCGGGGGTCACCTCGCGCGATCTCCGCGCGGCCACGGACCACTACCCGGTCCTGGCGGCCCTCCGCCTCCCGGTCACGTAGCCCTCTGCCTCCGGCGGCAGGGTGGCCGGGCGCCGCTGCGGCGGGTCGGCGGCCCGGCGCGGGCGGGGCGCGAGCCGTACGCCCCCCGGGCCGGCGCCGCCCCGGGCGTGCCCTCAAACGCCGCGCGGGGAGCCGGGCGACTTGGCCGACGTACTGCTGGTGCAGCGCCAGATGCTCGCGTACTTGCGGTTGGTGAGCTGTGAAGTGGCCGCGGGGTACGTGCA